>JAICZB010000077.1 GCA_025933895.1 Thermoleophilia bacterium | reverse complement strand
CAGCCTCCGCGGGTGGCTCCTCATCAATCTTGTACTTCCGCCGGATGGTCGCCTCGGCCATCCCCGTCGCATTCCCGCCGAGCAGGATGTCCACACCGCGGCCCGCCATGTTCGTGGCGATCGTGACCGCGCCGCGCAGGCCGGCCGTTTGTCGGCCGTGACGGTCGCCACCAACATGGCCGGCCGCGGCACTGACATCATGCTCGGCGGCAACCCTGAGCTGCTCGCCGACTATGACCTGCGTCAGCGTGGCCTCTCGCCGGTCGATACGCCACAGGAGTACGAGACCGCCTGGGCGGACGAGCTCGAGCGCAAGCGTAAAGAGGTCGAGGCCGAGCACGAAGAGGTCGTCGAGCTTGGCGGTCTCTATGTTCTCGGCACCGAGCGCCACGAGTCGCGCCGGATCGACAACCAGCTGCGTGGACGATCCGGGCGGCAGGGCGACCCGGGTGAGTCCAGGTTCTACCTGTCGCTGGGTGATGACCTCATGCGGCTGTTCAACGCGGCAGCAGTCGAGTCGATCATGAATCGGCTGTCGATCCCGGACGACGTGCCGATCGAGTCGAAGCTCGTCACCCGCGCTATCCGGTCGGCGCAGACGCAGGTGGAGCAGCAAAACTTCGAGATTCGCAAGAACGTCCTCAAGTACGACGACGTCCTCAACCGGCACCGCGGGCGGATCTACGAGCAGCGGCGGCAGGTGCTCGACGGGGACGACCTCTCCGAGCAGGTCAAGCTCTGGATCGAGGAGGTCGTCGAGAACACGGTCAACCTCTTCACCGAGGAGGAGTACGCCGAGCAGTGGGACCTCGAGGCGCTCACCCAGGCAATGGCGCAGCTGTACCAGACCGAGATCACGGCGGAGGAGCTGCATCAGGATCTCGGCCAGATCGAGCGTCAGGCGTTGATCGAGGAGTTCCAGGCCGACGCTCGCGACGAGTACGAGGCGAAGGAGGAAGAGTTCGGCGCGGAGCTGATGCGCGACCTCGAGCGCTTCGTCGTCCTCCAGGTCGTCGACATGCGCTGGCGCGAGCACCTCGAGAACATGGAGGTGCTCCGCGAGGGCGTCCACCTGCGCCAGATGGCCCAGAAGGACCCGCTCGTCGAGTACACGGCCGAGGGCGAGCGGATGTTCACCGAGCTCGGGCGCATCATCCGCAGCGAGGTCGTGCTCCACCTCTTCCACGCCGAGCTCGCTCCCGAGCAGGCCGAGCAGCAGCTGGCACAGGCGCAGGCCGCCAACGGGAACCTCCACTACGAGCACGAGAGCTCCGCCGGCGCGGCGGCGATCGCCGAGGCGGGCGGTGGAGAGGCGGTTGCGACCGGCGTGCCGTCGTCGTCGGGCGTCATCGCTCAGACCGTCCAGGCGAGCCCGCACGAGAAGCTCGGCCGCAACGACCCGTGCTGGTGCGGCTCGGGCAAGAAGTTCAAGAAGTGCCACGGGGCGTAGCCCCTACGGACGACACGCTGCGTCTGTGATCGAGGAGCTGAAAGGGCGCTTCGAACAATTGCGCGTCCAGTGGGGCGTCCCGGGCATGAGCTGGGCGCTGGTCAATGGCGGAGAGATCGCTCAGACCGGTGCGCTCGGCTTCCAGACCGCCCCGGCGTCCCGCCCGGTGTCGAACCAGACGCGGTTCCAGGCCTGCTCGATCAGCAAGCCGATTGCCGCACTGGCGATGCTCCGGCTGGTCGACCGCGGACTTCTCGACCTCGACGCGGACGTCAACGATTCGCTGACCTCCTGGCGTCTCCCGGCGAACGCCGAGTGGCAGCCGATCGTCACCCTCAGACATCTCGTGAGCCACTCTGCGGGCCTGACCACGTCGGGCTTCCCGGGGTATAAGCGGTCAGCGCAATTGCCGAGCGCGGTCGAGATCCTCACCGGCGTGTTCCCGGCGAACACTTTCGCCGTGCGTGTGGACACGATCCCGGGTGTGCAGTTTCGGTATTCGGGCGGCGGCACGCTTGCGCTGCAGCAGCTGCTCGAGGACGTGACGCGCACGCCTTTCCCTGCGCTGATGCAGGAGCTCGTGCTCGACCCGCTGGGCATGACCGACAGCGACTACACGCAACCCCCGCCCGAGCGTGTCCACGACCTGTTGGCGAGCGGGCACGACGAGTTCGGCGGCCCCGTGGACGGTGGCTGGCACGTGTATCCGGAGATGGCGACGGCGGGTCTATGGACGACGCCGACAGACCTCTGCCGCTACGCGCTCGCGGTGCAGACGGCCTTTGCCGGCGGACGAGGCGCGCTCCTCTCGCAGCCGCTCGCGAGGGAGATGCTGACGCCTCAAGTCACCGCATCCGGCGGAATCGGTGGGCTGAATGCGGTAGGCCTCGGGCCGTTCGTCACCCAGGACGGCGTGCCCCCGCGGTTCGGTCACAGCGGTGGCAACGAGGGCTTCCGCTGCCACCTGTTGGCCTACCGCGAGGACGGTATCGGCGCGGCGGTGATGACGAACAGCGACGCCGGCGGCTGGCTTCTGCAGCACGCGTTTGCGGCCATCGTAGAGGCGTGCGCATGGCCCGGCGACCTGGAGGAGATCGTCGAGCCAGACTGGCCCGCGACGGCGACCCTGGTGGCCTGTGCCGGGGCGTACCGGGTGCGCGAGGAGTTCGACTTCACCATCACACCGGCAGGGCACGGTCTCGAAGCTGCCTTTGCCGGACAGGCTCCGATCGTGTTCGCCTATACCGGCCGGACGGACGCAGGAGCGATCGAATTCGCGTCGACCGTCACAGCCACAGTGCTGCGGCTGGAGTCCGAGGAGCAGCCCGGCCAGGCGATCACGTTCGTCCAGAACGATCAGGCAATCGTCTGCCCTCGCGTCCAGATCGGAGACCTCTAGCGTCGACGGGGTCGGCCCCACGCCGTCGAGAACGACATCTGTCCTACGATGACCAGCGGCATGGAAAGCAACGAGACCCAGATCCCGCTCGACGAGCAGCTCGGGGAGATCGGGGCCCAGCTCGACTGGGTCCGTGGTTACCTTTGACCCCGCTGTCCTGAAGGCCCGCCTCGACGAGCTCGAGCAGGAGCTCGCGCAACCCGACTTCTGGAACGACCAGCAGCGTGCCGCGCGCCTCTCCGCCGAGCATCAGCGGACGCAGGAGAAGCTCCGGCGCTACGACGAGCTCGTCTCGAACGTCGAGTTCCTGCGCGAGGGTTCCGGCACGTTTCCCGACGAGGAGCTCGAGCCGGTGCTGCGCGACGTGCGCGGCGAGCTGGCACGGCTGCAGGAGGACGCGCTCTTCTCCGGCGAGTACGACGGGGGGGACGCCGTCGTCACGATCCAGTCGGACGCGGGCGGCACCGACGCGCAGGACTGGGCCGAGATTCTCCTGCGCATGTACCTGCGCTGGGCCGAGCAACGAGGCCTCGAGACAGAGGTCATCGAGTCGAGCCCGGGCGAGGAGTACGGACTCAAGTCGGCGACGTTCACGGTGCGCGGCGAGAACGCGTACGGGATCCTCAAGGCCGAGCGCGGCAAGCACCGCCTCGTGCGTCTCAGCCCGTTCGACCAGGCGCACCGCCGCCACACGAGCTTCGCGCAGGTGATCGTCGCGCCGCTGCTCGAGGAAGCCGGCGACATCGAGATCGCCGACGACGACATCCGGATCGACACGTACCGCTCGTCGGGCGCCGGCGGCCAGCACGTCAACAAGACCGACTCCGCCGTCCGGATCACGCACATGCCGAGCGGCATCGTCGTCGCCGTCCAGAACGAGCGCAGCCAGTCGGCGAACAAGGACACCGCCATGAAGATCCTCCGCTCACGGCTCGCCGAGAGGGCCGAGGAGGAGCGCGAGGCAGAGCTGGCCCGTGAGCGCGGCGGCGTGTCGATGGGCTTCGGCGGCAACGCGATCCGGAGCTACGTCCTCCATCCGTACCAGCAGGTCAAGGACGCGCGCACCGGCTACGAAGTCGGCAATACGCAGGGCGTTCTCGACGGCGACCTCGACGGTTTCATCCGCGCGTATCTGTTGCAAACTGCAGGAGAGGCGTCGTAGCTCGCCGAAAGCTGCGCTAGAGTGGAGGCCGCTTCACACGCACTCCACCGGCATCGGGCATCGCGCCCGCCCCAACCTTGAACCGGTAGACGTGACCGACGTACAGATAGAACAGCCCACAACCGTCGTCGCACAACCTTCGACGAACGGCGCCAAGCCGGCGGAGCAGACGACCGTCGAGCAGGCCAAGCCGGCGACGGGCTCGATGATCCTGTTCGAGAACGTGACCAAGGTCTACGAGCCGGACGTCACGGCGCTCAACACCGTCAACTTCGCGATCGACAAGGGCGAATTCGTCTTCGTCGTCGGCGCGTCGGGCTCCGGCAAGACGACGCTCGTGCGGCTCCTGCTGAAGGAGCTGGAGCCGACCGACGGACGGATCATCCTCGGCGGCCGCGACCTCGGCCGTCTGGGAAACACGAAGGTGCCGCGGCTGCGGCGCAACATCGGCTGTGTCTTCCAGGACTTCAAGCTCCTCCCGAGCCGGACGGCGGCCGAGAACGTCGCCTACGCGCTCAAGGTGCAGGGCGAGAGCCGGGCTTCGATCCGGCGCAAGGTCCCGGAGGTGATGACGCTGGTCGGGCTCGCGAGCAAGATGAACTCGCTCCCGGACGAGCTGTCGGGCGGCGAGCAGCAGCGCGTCTCGATCGCGCGCGCCGTCGTCAACCACCCGCCGCTCCTCGTCTGCGACGAGCCGACCGGGAACCTCGACCCCGACACGAGCGTCGGGATCATGCAGCTCCTCTACCGCATCAACCGCGCCGGCACCACGATCCTCATGGTCACCCACGACCGCGAGATGGTCGACAAGATGCGCAAGCGCGTGATCGCGCTCGAGGACGGGCGGCTGTCCCGTGACGAGCGGCGCGGGGGCTACACCTCCGAGTGAGCCGCGTCCGTCTCCTGTTCTCCGAGGCCTGGGCCTCGATCCGGATGAACCTCTCGACGACCTTCGCGGCGACGATGACCGTGCTGATCGGCATGTGCCTGCTGGGGCTGTTCATCGCGCTCGGCACCTGGGTGCTCTCCTGGAGCAACCACATCCAGAAGGAGCTCCAGGTTCACGTCTACTTCACGACCGACGCGACGAGGCAGCAGGAGAACGCGGTCGCCACGAGGCTCCGCGCCGACAAGCGCGTGAAGCAGATCACCTTCAAGTCGAAGGCGCGGGCCTTAGCGCAGATGAAGCGTGAGTACCCGAAGATGTTCCAGGCCGGGCAGTTGCCGAGCAATCCGCTGCCCGACTCGTACATCGTGGCGCCGGAGAAGGCCGCGTTCACCCCGCTGATCGGGAAGAGCGTGAGGGGGGCAGGCTGGGCTGGAGTGAAGTCCGTCGGCTGGGGAAGCGCGACGGCCAAACGCGTGCTCACGATCGCCAAGGTCATCTCCCTCGTCTTCCTGATCGCCGTCGTCCTGCTCGTGGTCGCCTCGACACTGCTGATCGCGAACACGATCCGCCTCTCGATCTTCGCGCGACGGAGAGAGGTCGAGGTGATGAAGCTCGTGGGGGCGACGAACTGGTTCATCCGCGGGCCGTTCATGCTCGAGGGGCTCGTCTGCGGGCTCGTCGGCTCGGCGCTCGCCGTGATCCTGCTCGTGCTCGGGAAGGCGATCGCGCTGCCGTCGATCCTGCCGCACATCGGCGGCGGGGGCAGTAGCAACTCCGACGTGCACGCCTTGTCCTTCACGCTGAATGCGATCGCGCTGCTCGCCGCGGGGCTGTTGCTCGGGGCCGCCGGCTCCGGCTTGACGCTGCGGCGCTTCCTCAAGATCTAGGCTCGCCGCTACGGTCCTGCGCGTGGCGCGGGGCAGACACCAGCGGCAGAAGCGACCCAGCCGGAGCGAGCGGCATCGGCGGCGGACGGCGCCTGCGCGGAGACCCGTCTCCGAGCTGACCGTTCGCCTGCCGGAGCGGCGCGTCGAGCCCGAGACGGTGATCGCGCACCTCGGGCCCACCAACTCCGGCAAGACCCACGACGCGCTCCGCTTCCTCGTCGAGCAGGGGGAAGGGGTCTACGCGGCGCCGCTGCGCATGCTCGCGCAGGAGGCGCACCGGCGGCTCTCGGCCGAGCTCGGGGAGGCGCGCGTCGGCCTCGTGACCGGCGAGGAGCGGGTCAACCCCGAGGCACCGATCGTGTGCTGCACTGCCGAGATGGCGCCGGCGAGCGGCGAGACGCTCGTGCTCGACGAGGTGCAGTGGGCGGAGGACGAGGAGCGCGGCTCGGCCTGGACGCGGCTCCTGCTGGGCGGCGAGTACCGGCACATCCTGCTGCTCGGCGCAGTCGAGGCGCTGCCGCTCGTCCGGCACGCATTCCCACAGGTCGAGCTCCGCTTCTTCGAGCGGAAGGCGCCGCTCGACTGGGCGAGCCGCCGCGCGATCACCGGCCTACGTCCGGGCACCGTCGTCGTCGCCTTCAGCCGCCGCGCCGTGATCGGTCTCGCCGGCGAGCTGAACCAGCTCCACCCGGGCCGTGTCGCCTGCCTCTACGGCGCGATGCCACTCGCGTCGCGGCGGGAGGAGATCGACCGCTTCGTCGACGGCCGCGCCGAGGTGTGCGCAGCGACCGACGTGCTGGGGCACGGCGTCAACCTCCCGTGCGAGACGCTGCTCTTCGCCGAGACGACGAAGTTCGACGGGAAGGAGCGGCGGGACCTCCTGCCGTGGGAGATCGCCCAGATCGCCGGCCGCGCGGGCCGCTTCGGCTTTCACGAGCGGGGCCACGTCGGCGTCCTCACCGGAGTGCCGTGGGCCGATCCCGACCCGGATCTCGTCCGCGCGGCCCTCGTCCCGCATGTCCCGATCGAGGACGGACATCTCGGCTACCGGGTCGTCGACAGCGGCCGCCTGCGCCCACAGCTCTCCGACCTCAACGTGACGCGCGTCGACGAGGTCGAACCGGCGCTCCACGCCTGGCGCCACGCGGCGCTCCGCTACTGGAGCGTCGACGGATGGCTCGAGGTCGAGTCGATCCAGCCGCTGCTCGCGAGGCTCGACGCCGTGCGCGATGCGCTCCAGCACGCGCGCCGCAGGCTCGAGCTCGCCGACGTCTGGAAGCTCGTGCAGGCGCCGGTGGACGAGGACGGCGCGCCGCTCCTCGGCACGCTCGCCGCGGCGCTCGCGGGCGACAAGCCGCAGCACACCGTGGTCGGCTGGATCCTCGACCCGCATCGCCTCGACTCGGCCGGGCTGGAGGAGGCCGAGCAGGCGGCGCGGGAGGCGTCGATCCTCCGATGGTTCGCTCTCCAGTACCCCGGCGTCGCCGGAGTGACGATCGAGCGGGCCGCCGCGCTCGAGGAGGCCGCGGCGGCGCGCGTGGTGCGGGAGCTGCGGGCCGAGATCGAAGATCCGACGATCGGCCGCTGTCGCATATGCGGCGCCAGGACGGCGCCGTGGGCGACGCTGTGCGACCGCTGCTTCATGGCGCGGGGCTACCGCGCCGGTCGGCGCTAGACGATCGCTCTCACGGCGTGCTCGGCCGCGCCCTTCACGCCCTTCGCCGAGGCAAGGAGCTTCGCGATCTTCGACGCGCGCCCGTTCTTCGCCTTCGGCCGCTCGGTCTGGGTCAGCGCCGCCATTCCGATCTCCATCACGCCGATCGCGAGGTGCGGCACCCAGTGCTTCTTGCCGCGCTTCCGCGCGCCCGTGAGCTGGGGGACGAGCGCGAGCGTCGCGCCCGCGACCGCGTCGAGCACGAGGTGCACCTTCATGGGCACGACGTTCTTCATGCTCAGCTCGTAGTCGGTGATGTTCGAATAGACCGCCTCGGCGCCGCCGACGGCCTCCGCGGTGACCCCTTCCGGGCTCTTGCGGCCGAGCCTCAAGAGGGTCGGCGCGAGGACGAGCGCCGGCCCCACGACGTGGTCGACCGCGCCGTGGACGCTCGTCGGGATGAACCGCAGCTTCTGCATCTTCATCGTTTCCTCCGTTTCCTCGTTGCGGTTCTGGAGTTGCCGCCGGAGGCCGTCCCTACACTTGCCCGCGATGACCGGGCAGGCAGGGGAGAAACTGATCGTCGACAACCGCCGTGCGCGGCGCGACTACCACCTCTCGGATCGCGTCGAGGCGGGCGTCGTCCTGACGGGCACGGAGGTGAAGACGCTGCGCGGCGGAGAGGCGACGCTGCAGCAGGCATACGCCGAGGTGCGCGACGGCGAGGCGTGGCTCGTCGGCCTTCACGTGCCGGAGTACACGGAGGGGAATCGCGCCAACCACGAGCCGGACCGGCCGCGCAAGCTCCTGCTCCACCGGAAGGAGATCGAGCGGCTGGCATCGTCCGTGGCGGAGAAGGGCTTCACCCTCGTGCCGACGCGGCTCTACTTCAAGGGTGGCCGCGTCAAGGTCGAGCTCGCGCTCGCGAAGGGCAAGGAGCTGCGCGACAAGCGGCGCGACATCGCCGCCCGAGACGCGCGGCGGCAGATCGAGCGCGAGCTGAAGAACCTGGGGCGCTAGTCGGTTCCGCCGGAGCCGGGCTACAATTCGGGCACGAACATACGGGGGCGACCTGGCTTCGACGTGGTCGATCCATCCGGATGAGCTGCAAGCCGAGGTCGCCGGTTGGCCTCGTAAATCCACCGGCAAAACGCAAGTGCGAAGAACGATCTCGCACTCGCCGCCTAGGGCGACCTAGCCGGCGACGCCGCCCCGGGATTGCCCGTGGCTCGGAGGCGGCGCCAACGAACGGGCTCGGCGCGGAGGGAGAGCTGATCGCCCAAAGCGCGACACCGAAGGATCGGCTAGCGCGTCGGTAGGGCGGCTGCACCCCGGCCGGCGGGCGAATCGAAAGGGCAGCCTACGCTTGTAGACGCTCAGCCGGTGCGGCTGCGGACGCGGGTTCGATTCCCGCCGCCTCCAT
>JAICZB010000112.1 GCA_025933895.1 Thermoleophilia bacterium | reverse complement strand
TGCAGCGGATCGACCTCGTCGACCGGATCGAGCTCGAGGAAGCGCCGGGCCTCAGGGTCGAGGGCTTCGACGGCGACACGCTCGTCGCGACGGCCCTTCGCGAGCTCGCCCAGGCGGTCGGAGTCGAGCCGTGCTGGCACGTACGAATCGAAAAGCGGATTCCGGTCGCGGCAGGCCTCGGAGGCGGCAGCTCCGACGCGGCGACCGCCCTCCGCCTCGCGAACTCGACGCTCCCCGAGCCCATCCCGGACGAGGCTCTGCGCGGCATCGCCGCCCGGATCGGTGCGGACGTCCCGTTCTTCCTCGCCGACGGCCCACAGCTCGGGTCCGGCGACGGAAGCGAGCTCGCGCCGCTCGACCTGCCGCAGGACTTCTGGGTCGTCGTCCTGCTCCCGCGCGGCGCTGGGAAGAAGTCGACCGCCGATGTGTACGCGGCGTTCGATGCCCGCAAGGGCGCGGCCGGCTGGGCGGAGCGGCGGCAGGCTCTCCTCGACGGCCTCGCCCAGGTGGAGCGTCCGCGCGACTTCGCCGACCTGCTGCCGAACGACCTCGCGGGCTCAGCGCTCACCGACGAGATTCGCGCGAGGGGCGCCTTCCGTGCCGACGTCTCGGGCGCGGGTCCCGCGCTCTACGGGCTGTTCCGTCAGCGCCGCGACGCGGACGCTGCGAGACGGTCGCTCCGCCGGCTCGGCCGAACCTGGCTCGCGGCACCTGCGTGGTACGGTTGACTCGTGCTGGGCAACGGCTCGCACGCGATCGAGGGGACGGCGAAACCGGAAGGTTGGTTCCACCGCCACCGGTTCCGCATTGTCCTGTGGGTCGCCGTGATCGAAGGCATCGCCGTGTGGGTGACACACGGCCTGCACATCACGACGATCATCGTGCTGGGGATCATCGCGTTCGCCTGCCTCATGCTCTACCGCTTGGTGACCGAGCGGACGACGTCGCCCCTTCTGCATCAGCTTGTGTGGCTGCTTGCGGCATCGCAACTCGGCGCCACGATCCTCGTCGCCGCCGGCTACATCCTGATCGGCGCGCTCATCGTCCTGCTCGTGGTCTTCGCACTCGTCGCCCTGGGCCTGCTCCTGCTCGACCGACGCTAGACTTGCGTTCCCCTGGGGCGTAGCCAAGTGGTAAGGCAACGGGTTTTGGTCCCGTGATCCCAGGTTCGAATCCTGGCGCCCCAGCCACCTTTTCCTGACATGGCAGACGAGCTCGCAGCAGTCGTGATGGCCGCCGGGATCGGCACGCGCATGAAGAGCGCGACGCCGAAGCACCTGCACCCGCTCCTCGGCCGGAGGATGGTCGACTGGGTCGTCGGCGCGGCGCGCGATGCCGGCGTCGAGCGGCTCGTGGTCGTGGCGTCGCCGCAGACGAGCGACCTGCTCGAGGACGTCGAGGTCGCCGTCCAGGAGGAGCCGCGCGGGACCGGGGACGCCGTTCGCTGCGCGCGCGCGGCGCTCGAAGGCTTCGGCGGCGACGTCCTCGTCCTCAACGGCGACGTCCCGGCGCTCAGGCCCGAGACCATCCTGGCGCTCGTAGACACGCATCGCGCTGCCGGCGCAGCCGCGACCGTGCTCTCGTTCGAGCCGGCAGACGCAGGCGCCTACGGACGGATCGTCCGTGACGGCGCCGGACGGCTCGCGCAGATCGTCGAAGCCGCCGACGCCTCGCCCGACGAGCTGGCTCTCCGGGAGGTCAACTCCGGCATCTACGTCTTCCGCGCCGAGAAGCTCTGGCCGGCGCTCGAGCGGATCGACGCGCACAACGCCCAGGGCGAGCTGTACGTCACCGACACGCTCGGGGTCCTCGTGGCCGACGGCGAGCCCTGTGCCGTGAAGCTCGCGGAGGATCCGCTCGAGGCCGAGGGCGTGAACACGCGCGCCGAGCTCGCGCTCGCCGCCTCCTCTCTTCGCGACCGGATCAACGAGGCGCACATGCTCGCGGGCGTCACGATCGTCGATCCGTCCACGACGTGGATCGAGGCGGGCGTCGAGATCGAGCCCGACGTCGTCGTCCATCCCTTCACGGTCATCCGCGGCGGCGTCCGCATCGAGGGCGGCGCCGAGATCGGGCCTTTCGCCTACGTCCGGGCGGTGAGCGTGATCGGCGAAGGCGCGAAGATCGGCACCTTCGTCGAGGTCAAGAATGCCGCTGTCGGCGCCGGCGCGAAGATTCCGCACCTCTCGTACGTCGGCGACGCCGAGGTGGGGGAGGGAACGAACGTCGCTGCCGGGAACATCACGGCGAACTTCTCGCACGTGCCGGGCGAGCCGAAGGGGCGGACGCGGATCGGCCGCAACGTCAGGACCGGCGTGGACACTGTCTTCTATGCCCCCGTCGAGATTGGCGACGACGTTTGGATTGCAGCCGGGTCCGTCATCACGGATGATGTCCCTCCCGGTTCGCTGGCCGGTTTTCCCCCGCGACAGACGACGAAGGAAGGGTGGGTCTACGACAAGCATGGAAAGCCCGACGGCGACTGAGCTGGCCCTTCCGGGGCTCGAGGCGCGCGTGGTGACGGATCCGTCCCCTCAGCACTTCATCGAGCGCGGCCCGCTGAAGCGGCTGATGGTCTTCGCCGGCCGTTCGCACCCGGACCTCGCGCAGGAGATCGCCGAGAAGCTCGGTGTCGAGCTCGGTGACGTGGAGCTCGAGACGTTCTCGAACGGCGAGACGTACTGCCGCTACCTCGAGTCGATCCGCGGCGCCGACGTCTTCATCGTGCAGACCGGAGTCGGGGACGTCGACCGCAACCTCATGGAGCTCGTCTTCATGATCCAGGCGGCGAAGCTCGCGTCGGCGAAGCGGATCACCGCTGTCGTGCCGCTCTTCCCGTACGCGCGCCAGGACCGCAAGGCGAAGCCGCGCGAGCCGATCTCGGCGCGTCTCGTCGCGGACATGATCCAGCTCGCCGGCGCCGACCGCGTCCTGACGATGGACCTCCACGCCGGCCAGATCCAGGGCTTCTTCACGATTCCCGTCGACCACATGACGGCGCAGCCGCTCTTCGCGCGCCACTTCCGCGACCTCGGGCTGACCGGCCCCGGCGTCGTCTCCGTCGCGCCCGACGAGGGCCGCGCCAAGGTGGCCGTCCGCTTCGCGAACATGATCGAGGGCGACTTCGCGATCATGCACAAGACGCGGCCGGCCCGCGATCAGGCGGAGATCACGGAGGTCACGGGCAAGGTCCGCGACAAGGTCGCGATCGTCGGCGACGACGTGATCATGACCGGCGGCACGCTGATCGCGAACGTGCACGCGCTGCTCGGACAGGGCGCGCGCGAGGTCTACGTCTACGCGACCCACGGCGTGTTCTGCGGCGGCGCGCTGGCCAAGTTTCACGACGCACCGATCGAGGGGATTGTCATCACCGACACCGTGCCGGTGAACCGGCTCGAGGCGCCGCCGAACCTCACCGTCCTCCCGGTCGCGGGCCTCCTCGCCGAGACGATCATGAACGTGTTCGCCGACGACTCCGTATCGGCGATCTTCGGCGGCGAGAACCAGCTCTTCTAGGCTTCTGGCTCAACCATGCGGTACACAGCCGCTTCTGCAAACGGGTTGCAAACAAGCGAGTTGAGGAACGATTCCGCCGTGCCGATCAGTACTCTCTGTAGAGATGACGCCAGATCTCGATAACGAACTCCTGGACGCGCTTCAGGAGCAGCTGACGACGGCGAACTTTCGAGGAACGCACGTGGAGCGAGTCGACCTCGAACGCGGTCGCGACGCAGACGGGAACCCCGCCCTCTTCATCCGTGTCACTCTCGGCGACCCCGCCGAGGGGGAGGAAACATGGCCGGCGGGCGACGTCCAGCGACTGCGTCACCTGGTTCGCGACGCCATCCTCAGGCTCTTGCGCGACGACCTAGCCTGGTACGTCAGCTTCGAGACGGCGTCGGCGACCGCGCGATAACTGGAAGGCCAACATGCCGGTCTCGTGGCAGATCAAGCCCGAGCGATTGCTCGAGACCGCCAGGTCGCTAGTCGAGCACCACACGGCGCAGGGACGGCCAAAGCAATCGAACCTTCGCCGAGGAGTGTCGACGGCGTATTACGCCGTCTTTCACGCGATTGGCTGGGCGGTTGTCGCGCACCTCCTTCCAAATGGACGGCGCGCGGACCAGTTCGCCTTGGCGCGCTCAGTCGACCACCCGGCGATTAAGAAAGTATGCGGGTGGATCGCCAACCCAAACCAGGCGCCCACGCATGTCGCGCCGCTCGTCGGCACGATCGCGAACAACGCGGCGATGCTCAACGTCGCCCTTGTATTCCTCGACCTGATGGAAGCAAGACACAGGGCCGACTACGACCACGCGGCGAAGTTCTCTAAGCCCACAGCGGTTCGCCACGTCAATGACGCCGAGGCGGTCATCCAATCGCTCGATCATGTCGCCGCCGGTATACGCGAGGCCTTCTGCGCGCTCATCGCGCTCGAGGCGCGCAAGGCGCAATAGCCTCAGGCGAGAACGGAGGCGATCACCGAGGCTGCTTGTTCGTCGCTCGTAGGGAGGACATGCGCGTACGTCGTCAGCGTCACCACAGGCGAGGAGTGGCCGAGTCTGGCGGCGACGATGTGCACCGGGATCCCGCTCGTCAGCAGATGGGTCGCGTGCGAGTGGCGGACGTCATGGAGACGGCCCGGCCGGATGCCCGCGCTAGTTCGCAGCGAACCAAACCAGCTCTTCTAGCGGGAACGGCTCAGCAGCCCAGCAGCCAAGCGGCCGGCCGCGGCTAAGTCCTCAAAGAACGGCGGCTCGTCCTCGTCCTCCCCAAGCGGGAGCGCGAGGGAGCGTGCCCCACCAGCCCACCTCGAGGACTCTTCCGCGACGATAGTGAGCCCGCCACGCGATGTCGCGGCACTCGAGGGTCACCCAGCCCTCGCGATCGCCCTTCCACCCCTCGTGCTTGGCGTCGAGCAGGGAGAGCACGTCTTCCTCGGTCAGGAGCGGCGCCGGTTTCGCGCCCCCATCTCCGTCCGTGTGCGGATAGAAGGTCACCAGTCGCAAGGATCGGCAACACGGTGCCGACTCATTAGCGCAGACTCAGACGACTCTCTGAGCCGCTTACCGTCGTCTACCGTTCGCCGAGTTGAGAACCAACTCTTCCAGCCGGGCATCGTCTATTCAGGCGATGCGTCGCTTCTGCGTCGTCTTCCTCGTCCTGCTCGGTGCGCTCGGTGCCGCGGCGCCCGCCCTCGCGCTGCCTCACCTGAGCAAGTCGCGGTCGCGCGAGATCTCGACCCTTGTCAATCGCTTCGTGAACGACCTCGTACTGCGCCGGAACCTTGCGGACGGCTGGTCCATCTCGGGGCCGGACGAGCGCGGGGCCCTCGCGCGCAAGGACTGGGTATCCGGCCGCCAGCTGCCGGTCCAGCACCTCGACGTGGTCAACAATCCGCGGACGGCGTGGTACGCGACCTGGAAGACGCGCTCCGAGATCGGACTCGTCATCTCGCTCAAGACCGGCCACGGCAATCACGCGGTGATGTACGACGAGAACACGACGCTCCAGAAGTGGCACGGGCGCTGGGTCGTCGACGGGTTCTATACCGACGGGGTCTTCCGGTACGGCCCCGGCCACTCCGGAAGTTGCGCGAGCTCGAAGTGCAAAGTGACCGGCCCCGCCGACTACGCCGCTGGTGCTGCCGGCGGCGGCGTGGCCACGTCCAAGCCGCGGATCGGCGGTAACTGGGGTCTTCTCGTCCTCTTCGGGTTCCTCGGTCTGCCCTTCATGGTGCTCGCCGGAATCGGGCTTGCCGCGCTCACGCGCAACCGGCGGGCGCGCGCGAGGTACCTGGCGTCCCGCTCGGGCTAGCCTGCGGCCTTCTTCTCGAGGCGCCTCCGGACGAGGCGTTCGGCGGCCTCCGCCGGCGTGATCGCGTCCGCGTCTGCCTCCGCGAACAGCATGCGCAGGGTGTTGCCGACCCCGGCGAGCTGCTGTTCGAGCCGCGGCTCGTCCCAGCCCTCGTCCTCGAGCCCGATCAGCTGGATGATCCCGCCGGCGTTGACGACGTAGTCCGGCGCGTAGAGGATGCCGCGCTCGTGCAGCCGGTCCGCGTCCTCGGGCTCGGCGAGCTGGTTGTTCGCACAGCCCGCGACGGCTCGGCAGGCGAGGCGAGGGATCGAATCGGCGTTGAGCGTGCCGCCGACGGCGCAGGGTGAATAGACGTCGACCTCGGCCTCGAGCGCGCGGTCGGGCGGCACCGTCTCGCAACCGGTCGCTGCGGTCCGCGCCTCGTCCACGTCGGTGACGAGCACGCGCGCCCCCGCTTCCGCCAGCTCGCGCGCGAGGATCCCGCCGACCGCGCCTGCGCCCTGCACCAGGATGCTACGGCCGGCCAGATCCGGCGTGCCGAACGCGTGCGCGACCGTGGCACGGATCGCGTGGAGCGCGGCGCGGGCGGTGCCGCGGCCGCTGTTGCCGCCGCGGCCCGTCGTTCCGTAGACCCACGGGCACGTCTCGGCCACGACGTCGAGGTCGGCCGGCGAGATGTTCATGTCGCCCGCCGTCCGATAGCTGCCGCCGAGCGACGCGACGAGCTCGCCGTAGCGGCGCAGCAGGCGCTTCCGCGGCTCGCCGGTGGGGAGCTCCGGCACGGCGAGGACGGCCTTGCCGCCGCCGCGCGGCATCCCCGCGGCGGCCATCTTCCGCGTCATCGCCCCCGACAGCCGCATCGCGTCGGCGAGGCCGTCGGCCGGAGCGGGGTAGACGCGCATCCGCGTGCCGCCGCCGGCCGGCCCGAGCACCGTGGAGTGGACGCACACGAAGATCCAGGCGCCGCTCGTCGCGTCCTGCCTGATGACCGCGTGCTCGCCGTCCCAACCGGCGAGTAGGCCCTCGAAATCCACTCCGGCACCGTAGACGGAGCGCATCCGCCTCTGCCGGAGCCTCGTTTACGCCTTGCCAGGCGGAAATCGGAGGATTCGATGGCTCAACCGCGTCGGCGTCCGCGGCGCCGGAGAAACGACGACCTGCTGCTCGCCGTGCTCGCCGCGCGGCGGCGCCGGCGCGAGAGCGGGAGGGGCGGACTTGCGGTGCCGGCCGTCCTGCTCACCGTGCTCGTGCTCGGGTTCGCGACCGTCGTAGGCGCGGCGGTGGCCGGGGGCAAGGCCGTGCAGGTCGCGCTCCATGACTGCACTCTCGCCGGCCGGAAGCCGAACCCGGTACCCGTCACGTCCTTCGTCTACGCCCGCGACGGCTACTTCCTCGGCGCGATCCCGGCACCGCTGCACCGACAGCCGGTCGCCTACGGCCGGATGTCGAAGTGGATCCGCACGGCGACCGTCGCCGCGGAGGACCGGACCTTCTGGAAGAACGACGGCCTCGACTACGCGAGCATCGCGCGCGCCGCGCTCGCCGACCTATCGGCGGGACGCACCGTGCAGGGGGCCTCGACGATCACGCAGCAGCTCATGCGCAGCCTGTTCCTGAACGACGACAAGACATTCGCGCGCAAGCGCCTCGAGGCTTGCCTCGCCCTCAAGGTGACCAGGAGCTACACGAAGCGGCAGATCCTCGCCGCATATCTCAACCGGATTCCGTACGGCCATCATGCGCTCGGGATCGAGGCGGCCGCACGAACGTATTTCGG
>JAICZB010000167.1 GCA_025933895.1 Thermoleophilia bacterium | reverse complement strand
GGCATTCGCTACAATCGGCCGCCGGCGGGCGCCTGTCCGCCGCTTTTCATGAAGACGTACAGCGCCAAGCCGGGAGAAGTCACGCGCGAGTGGTATCTCGTCGACGCCGAGGGCAAGACGCTCGGCCGGCTCGCGACCCAGATCGCCGACACGCTGCGCGGCAAGCGCAAGCCGCAGTACACGCCGCACGTCGACACCGGCGACTTCGTCGTCGTCGTCAACGCCGAGAAGATCCAGGTGACCGGCAACAAGCTCGACCAGAAGCGCTACTACCGCCACTCGGGCTACCCCGGAGGGCTGCGCAGCCGGACGCTCCGCGACCAGCTCGAGCGCCGCCCGACCGAGGTGCTCCGAGTCGCGGTGAAGGGGATGCTCCCCAAGAACCGGCTCGCGCGGCAGCAGATCACGAAGCTGAAGATCTACGCCGGTCCCGAGCATCCGCACGAGGCCCAGAATCCCCGTCCGCTGGAGATCGAGCAGTGAGCCAGATCGCCCAGTACCGCGGCACCGGCAAGCGCAAGACCTCGGTCGCGCGGGTCATCCTGCGGCCCGGCGACGGTTCCACGTGGGTCAACGGCCGTACGCTCGAGGAGTACTTCCCGCGCTCCGTGTGGCGGACGATCGCCGTCTCGCCGCTCAAGGTGGCCGGCCTCGAGGGGCAGTACGACCTCCGCGTCCGCGTCCACGGCGGAGGCCTGACCGGACAGGCGGGAGCCGTCCGGCACGGAATCGCCCGAGCGCTCGTCGAGGCGAACCCGGAGCTGCGCGTGCCGCTCAAGCGCGAGGGCTTCCTGACGCGCGACGCACGCCAGGTCGAGCGCAAGAAGGCTGGCCTGCACAAGGCGCGCAAGGCGCCGCAGTTCTCGAAGCGCTAGCGCCCATGACGCGGTTCGTCGTCGACTGCGAGACGCTGTTGCGAATCGCCGCGGGCGAGATCGAGGTCGTGCCCGAGCACAAGCTCGTTGCGCCGGCGCTCGTTCGGTCCCAGGCCCTGGCGGCGCTCTACGAAGCGGCACGCCGCGGCGAGATCTCCCGCGCCGAGGGTCTCGAGCGCGTGAGGCGAATCAACTCGCTGAAGGCCCGCTTCCTCGGCGACAAGGTACTCCAGCAGCAGGCGTGGAAGGTCGCCGAGCAGCTCGGCTTGGAGACGACGTACGTTGCCGAGTACGTGGCGCTGACGACGCTGCAGGCGGACGCGTTCGTGACCTCCGATCCCGAGCTCGCGCAGGCGGTCTCCGGCCTCGTGGAGACGGCGACGCCCGACGCGCTCTGCTAGGTGTAGTTCCCAGAGACGTTGTTGAAGCTCGGCTGAGGCCGTGACGCCAGAGAGCCCTCCAGGGTCGCGGCTGTCGAGGCAGCAACCCAGGAGGGCTCAGTAAAGCTGCATGGTAGTGCCGCGCTCAGCCAGCGTTAGCGGCGCCGGCTTGTTCTGCTTGTTGGTTCGGGGATGACGATCGCGGCCGCGATCGTCGGCTGCTCCCGCCAGACCGGGTCGAAGTGGGTCAACCGCCATCGGCGAGGTGAGGGGCTGGAGGATCGCTCGTCGGGGCCGCACCACTCGCCGCGCCGTGCCTCCGACGTGGTCGAGCGGGCGGTGCGGGCTGCGCGTGCCGAGCTGCAGGCGGGGCGGGATCGCGGCGGTGGCGCGGGCGAGCGGGATCTCGGAGAACACAATCCGGAAGGGGCTGCGAGAGCTGGACGCGCCGGGGGCGCTGCCGGCGGGGCGGGTGCGTCGTCCGGGGGCGGGGCCGAAGCGGCTTGCCGACAGCGACCCGACGCTGCTGGCGGATCTCGGGCGCCTGCTCGACGGGGAGACGCGTGGCGATCCGGGGCGGCCGCTTCTGTGGACGTCGAAGAGCGTGCGCAAGCTCGCCGGCGAGCTGCGCGGGCTCGGGCACGAGGTCAGCTACCGCACCGTCGCCCGCCTGCTCCACCAGCTCGGCTACAGCCTGCAGGCGAACGGAGGGACGCCAGCACCCCGACCGCGACGCACAGTTTCGCACATCGGTGAGCGCGTCGCCGCCGCGCTCGCCGCGCAGGAGCCGGTGATCTCGGTCGACACGAAGAAGAAGGAGCTGGTCGGCGAGTACAAAAACGGCGGCCGCGAGTGGCAGCGCAAGGGCAAGCCGGTGGCGGTCAAGGTGCACAACTTCCCAGACAAGGCGTTGGGCAAGGCGATCCCCTTCGGCGTCTACGACATCGGCGCCAACCAGGGCTTCGTCAACGTCGGCATCACCAGCGAGACCGAACCGGCCTGCGGATCTCGGTCTGCCACTTCCCGCCCGGGACGAGCAAGTGGAACAAGATCGAGCATCGCCTCTGGAGCCTCATCGCCAAGAACTGGCGCGGCCGGCCGCTGGTCAGCCACGAGGTGATCATCAACTCGATCGCCGCCACCACCAGCGAGACCGGCCTCGCCGTCTACGTCCAGCTCGACCAACGCGACTACCCGAAAGGGATCGAGGTCACCGACCGGGAGCTCGCGACCGTCAACCTCCAAGGCGATCGCTTCCACCCGGAATGGAAGTACACCAGCGCACCCTCAACTCATTGAGTCACGATCCCTAAGCCAAACGACGATGGGCCGAACCGGGGATTACGCGAACCGCTTGCCGGTCGATGTCACGGCGGAGGCGTTCTCGATCTAGTTGCATCCCGAGGCGAGCGTGAGTGCTCTGCAGACCTCGTTCATTCGCTCGACGGGCAGACGAGTGATCCGGGTGCGGAACAGTTCCTTGGGGACGAGGGTGAGGTTGTCGAGCGAGAGTGCGCACTCTTCGGGCATTCCGTCAGCTATGTCGAGGACGACCTCGGTTGGGATCTGTCGGATCGTTCGAGTCGCGGGCACGGCAAGTAGTGCGTTGAGGGCCGGAATGGCTGCTTGGCGCGTGAGGATGAGGAACGGACGCCGGCCTGCGTCCGGATGCTCGGCCCACCAGATCTCGCTTCGGGCTACCAGGGCTCTGCCTTGATCGCGGCCAGAGCTCCCTCGAATGTCCACGGGTCCCGCTCGGGCGTTGGAGCGCGCGCATAGCCCTCGATGATCGCAGCGTCGATGGCAGCGGCATCTCCGGTTCCGAGGAGCAAGTCAATCGCCTCTCTTACGAGATCGGAGCGAGAGCGCCCCGAAGCCGCCGCGCGCTCGTCAAGCGCAGCGAGGCGCGCATCGTCGAGCTGAATGAGCGTCTGACGCCGAGCCATCGCCATATTGTACCATATTGCGACCCAGCGGCGCACCCTTGCTCTGCGGACACGCCGGTTCGCGCAGTTCGCGTTGGGATTCGGCGTGCGCAGCTATCGGCCGGGGAGTGTTGCCCGTGCTCCGTATAATCCGGGGCCGAAGCAGGCGACGCAGCAGCTCTCTTTCTCGTCGGCGGACGCTAGCTCGCGGAGCGTTGGCGCTTTGAGCTGACCTCGCCAATGGCCAAGGTGTGCAAGTCTGCAGCGCGCACCGCAATCGAGTCGGCTCGGTAATACGATGCGTCTGTGACGAGCACTCGCGTGGGCGAGCGCGACGGACTTCTCAGGGAGGGACGGGCGGCGCTTGTCCGCCACTCATGGCGGGACGCTTACGAGCGACTCGCAGCCGCAGACGGCTTGGAGGCGCTGTCGCCCGCGGACCTCGAAGGCCTCGCCGAGGCGGCATGGTGGACAGGGCGCCTCGACGAGTGCATTGCGGCGCGTGAGCGGGCCTACGCAGGGCATACGACTGCGGGTGACCGCCGTCGAGCAGCGTGGGTAGCGGTCTGGCTGGTGCGCGACTACCGAGACCGGCTGGCCCCAGCCGCTTGCGCGGGTTGGCGGAACCGGGCCGAACGACTGCTGGCCCAGGAGGGGGAGTGTCGAGAGCATGCCTGGCTCGCGCTGGCTGACTCGCATTTCGCCCGGGTCGTTGGTGACGTGAAGACCGCCATGAGGAGGGCGAAGGAGGCGGTCGAGATCGCCGGACGCGTCGGCGATCGCGAGCTCGAGGCGATTGGAACAATGTTTCACGGGCTAGCGCTCATCGCGAGCGGCCGCGTTCCTGCCGGTTGGTCGCTCATCGACGAGGCGACCGCGGCCGCCACCGGCGGCGAGCTCGCACCGTGGGCGACGGCGTTCGTCTACTGCCACACCATCGTGGCGTGCCACGATCTGGCCGACTATGGGCGGGCTGGGGAGTGGACCGAGGCAGCGGCGCGGTGGTGCGAGCGGCAGGAGATCTCGGGCTTCCCCGGTGAATGCCGCGTCTACCGCGCCGAGGTCATGCGCGTCCGGGGTGACTGGGCAGATGCCCTGCACGAGGTCAGGCGGGCCTGCGCCGAGCTGGAGGACTTCAGCCCGAGAATCGCCGGAGAGGCATTCTACGAGCTGGGACTGCTGCGTCTTCGCGCCGGCGACCTCGAGGCTGCAGAGGAAGCCTTCCGCCGGGGGCACGCGCTGGGGCGCGAGCCGCAGCCCGGCCTTGCGTTGCTGAGGCTTGCCGAGGGGAGAGTCGACGAAGCCAGCGGCCTGATTCGTATGACTCGCCGGCGAAAGACCTCCCCTAGCCGACGACTCATACGAGCGGCCTGGCCACGTGGTCGCAAGCTCTCACCGATCATGCTCAAGTTGCGTCCCGCGCTCGCTGACGAGGCGATGAGTAGCCTCGCGCGCGCTCGACTCCTTCCAGCCGAAGTCGAGATCGCGCTCGCTTCCGGAGACTTCAGGGCCGCTGATACCGCGCTTGCTGAGCTCGAAGAGGTCGCGGGGACCTCTGGCACTCCGGCGTTCCAGGCTGAAGCGGCGTGCGCACGTGGCGCCGTTGCTTTGGCGGCAACCAAGCTTGAGCAGGCGGTCACGAGCCTCAAGCGAGGTCTCGAGCTTTGGCAGCGAGTGGACGCCCCATACGAAGCGGCTCGGGCGCGAATGCTGCTCGCGGCCGCGTATTCCGCGCTCGGTGAAGAGCAGGCGGAAACGCTCGAGCTTCGTGCGGCCCGAACGGCGTTCGAGGCTCTGGGAGCGGATCCCGACGCACGACATGCAGCCGAACGGCTGGGCGTGCGGGCGACCGATGAAGGCCGCCCGCGGGAGGGCACGCTGCGGACGTTCATGTTCACGGACATCGTTCGGTCGACGAAACTCGTCGAGGCGATCGGCGACTCGGCCTGGGGACAGCTCCTGGCTTGGCACGACCGCTTGCTGCGATCGCTGTTTGCCCGCTACGAGGGCGAGGAGATCGACCATGCCGGCGACGGCTTTTTCGTCTCATTTCGAAGGGGCGAGTCTGGAATCGCCTGTGCGGTTGCGATCCAGCGAGAGCTCGAGCGCCATCGGGCCGAGAGCGGCTTCGCGCCGCAGGTTCGTGTCGGCATCCACACCGGGACAGCCATCCGCGCCGGCATTGGCTATCGAGGAAGGGACGTGCACGAGGCCGCCCGCGTTGCGGCTTGTGCAGAACCGGGACAGATCCTGGCAACGACCCCGGCACTCGCTCAAGGTTCGGCTCGTTTTCCCGTGTCCGAGGCGCGGCTCGTGGAGTTACGAGGCCTTTCGGCCGCGGTCGAGGTCGCAGTCGTCGACTGGAAGAAGTGACCGGCTCGCACGGGCATCCGCTTTGTTAGCGGTCCCAGCAACGCTGAAGCCAACGTGCGCTCCTGCCCCGTTGGGGACGGGGTCGTCCTCGTCGTCCCGGAGCGCGAGCCAGGTGGCGCCCCCCGGCGCCCGGAGCTGCGCCCGATCGGCAGCAAGGGCAGGGTCAGGTTCCTCATCACCAAGTTCAACAAGCCGGACTTGCAGGCGCTCGCCGATCTGCTCGAGAGTGGTGCCCTGATGCCCGCGATCGACCGGACGTACGAGCTCGCCGAGGCGCAAGACGCGCTGCGTACATTCGGCGAGGGCCATGTCAGGGGGATGCTGGTCTTCACGATCTGAGCCGCTATCGTCCCGCGCCGTGGCGCGGGAGTACTTCGGAACGGACGGCGTCCGCGGGGTCGTCGGCGAAACGCTCACCGCCGACCTCGTGGAGCGTCTGGGCAGGGCGGCCGCGCTCTGGT
>JAICZB010000089.1 GCA_025933895.1 Thermoleophilia bacterium | reverse complement strand
GACACCGGGCTCGGCCTCCCCGACTTCCGCGCCGAGGAGCGGACCTTCCAGCTCCTGACGCAGCTCGCCGGCCGAAGCGGCCGCGACGCACCGGGACGCGTCCTCGTCCAGACGTTCCAGCCGGAGTCCCGCGCAGTGGAGCATGCCGCGCGCCACGACGTCGCCGGGTTCCTCGCCGGCGAGCTCGAGCGCCGCCGCGCGCTCGGGTATCCGCCGTTCCGGCACCTTGTCCGCGTCCTCGTCTCCGGGCCGGAGCTCGCCGACACGACCCGCGCGCTCGAGGAGCTGAAGGCGGGCCTCTCGGAGTTCGAGCTCCTCGGCCCGGCGCCGCTGCTGCGGCTGCGCGGCCGCCACCGTGCCCAGCTCGTCGGCAAGACCGACCGGCCGCGCGCGCTCGCCTCCCGCGCGGCAGCCCTGCTCGCGGCGGCCGCACCGGCGATGCGCCGCGCGGGCCTTGCGGCTGTGGTCGACGTCGATCCGCAGAGCCTCTAGCCTCCGAGCGTGGAGGAGAGAACACGCAGCGGCGGCTGCCTCTGCGGCGCCGTGCGGTACACGGTCCGCGGCGAGCCGTTCCACGTCGGACGCTGCCACTGCGCGGACTGCCGGAAGCGGTCGGGCAGCGCGTACACCATCTACGGGCAGTGGCCGCTGAGCGCGTTCGAGTCGACGGGGGAGTACGCGAGCTACGACGGAGACAGCTTCTGTCCGCGCTGCGGCTCGCGCCTGTTCATCGTCGACGAGGAAGCCGTCGAGCTCCAGCTCGGCTCGCTCGACGACGCGCCGTTCGAGTTCCGTCCGCAGGCGGAGCTCTGGATCAAGCGCCGCGAGCCGTGGATGCACGAGGTCGAGGGCGCGTCGCAGCACGACGAGAGCCGACGCTAGGTGACGGATCCGCTGCCGCAAGCAGCCTCGGCTTGGGTCTTCGACCGACGCGGCCGCATCCTTCTCGTTCAGGACGACTACGACCGGCACCGTTGGGGGCCGCCCGGCGGAGCGATCGAGGCCGGTGAGTCCCCGCTCGAGGCGGTGCAGCGCGAGTTCGAGGAGGAAACCGGCGCGACTTTCCGGCCTGCAGCACTGATCGGCCTCTACCACTTCACGTACCCCTCCGGTCGCATGGAGCCGTGGCTCGGCTACTGCTTCGCGGGGACCGCGGTCGGAGAGCCGACGCTCCCCGGATCCGGTGAAATCGCCGACCTCGGCTGGTTCTCGTCGGACGAGCTGCCCGGCCCGACTACCAACCTCCTGAAGCACGTGATCGCGGATGCGCGCAGTCGGGCGCGCGGAGTCGTTCGAGTGATCGAGTCGGACTGATCCCTCAGTCGTCGTCCGCGAGGCGCTGGAACAGGAAGAAGTCCCGCCACTCGTCGTTGATGCGCAGGAAGCGGCGCGCGAGACCGATTCGCTCGAAGTCGTTCTTCTCGAGCACGCGTTGCGACGAGACGTTGTCGACGAGCGTCGCAGCCTCGATCCGGTGCAGCTCGAGCTCTACGAACGCGTACGCCAGGATCTCGCCGACCGCGCCCGTGGCGAGCCCGCGGCCGTTGCGCGTGCCGTCCACCCAGTAGCCGATCACGCCGCCCTGGAGGCTTTCCCGGACGATGTTGAAGAGGTTGATCGTCCCCGCGATCGAGTCGTCGTCGAGGATCGCGAACGGGTGGGTCTCACCGTCGAGCTGTCGCTGCAGGCGCTCTCGCTGACCGTCCGCGGTGAAGAACTCCGGCGGCCGCGCCGGCTCGAACGGCGCGAGGAAGTCGCGGTTCGCCAGGTAGAGCGCGGCAAGCTCCTCGCCGTCCTCCGGCCGCACGGGCCGGATCACGTCGGAGCAGCCGCCTCGCGATCGGCCGGGAAGCGGTCGAGGATCCAGCGCGCGTCGAGCGGCTCGCGCAGGTACGACCGGCCGTTGATGCGGACGAAATCGCGGGTGCGCGGATCCATCGCCAGCCGGGCCTCGGCCGGGAAGTTCCGGTTGTGCCGCTCGATCAGCTCGTTCACCTCGGCGAACCTCCAGTTGGCCGCGAGCTCGCGCCAGGCAGCCGCGAACGCCGCGGGCTCCTCGAGCTCCTCCGCGAGGTTCCGCCGAGCCGCCTCGAGCTGGCGTTTGTGCCGCTCCTCGGCGTCCTCGATCGCCCGCAGCCGGCGCATCCAGATCAGCGGCCCGCCGAGCGCCCGCACCCCCGCGTCGGAGTCGGGGCGGAAGTTCCGCAGCCGTCGCCGGAGCGGCGTTCCCCGTACCGGGCTCGACTCGAGGTCGGCCTCGAGCACCTCGCGCTCGCGCCGCTCCTGCGGTGTCTCGGGCCGCGTCGCGCCCTCGCCCATGATCTCCCGCAGCGTCCTGGGATCCACGTCTGCGAGGGTACAGTCCGGCCCGATGCCGGAGATCGAGGGACAGATCAAGGAGGAGGAGCTCGACCCCGAGCAGCAGGCGCGACGACGCATGGCGCTCGCGCAGATCCGCCAGTACCCGGACGCGGCGCTGAAGATGGCCGCCCGCCCGGTCGAGGACTTCGACGACGACCTGCGCAAGCTGGCCGACCGGATGAAGGAGCTCATGGTCGACGCCAACGGGATCGGGCTCGCCGCTACCCAGGTGGGCGTCCTGCAGCGGCTGTTCGTGTTCCAGATCTCGGAGGACGAGACGGTCGCGCTCGCCAACCCGGAGATCGTCGAGCGCAGCGAGGACACGACCGTCGAGGACGAGGGCTGCCTTTCGATCCAGGGCGTGGTTCTCCCGGTCGAGCGGCCGACGACTATCGCGATCCAGGGCCGCGACGAGCACGGCGCCGAGGTGCGGTACGAGCTCGAGGAGCCGTACTCGCGCGTCGCGCAGCACGAGACCGACCACCTCGACGGCGTCCTGATCCTCGACCGGACGACGCCCGAGGCGAAGCGCGAGGCGCTCGCGAGCCTGCGTCCGCGCATCGTCCTCGGCTGAGCATGGCACGGCGGATCGCGGTCGCGGCGACCGCTCCGTTCGGGGCCGACGTGCTCGAGCGGCTGGCGGTCGAGCACGAGGTCGTGCAGGTGTTCACGCGGCCCGACAAGCCGCGGGGCCGCGGCCGGAAGCTGGCGCCGCCGCCGGCGAAGGAGGTCGCTCAACGGCTCGGAATCCCCGTGGAGCAGCCGGCCAGGCTCGATTCCTCGGTCGGGATCGCTGCTCACGCCGTCGTCGTCTGCGCCTACGGGCTCCTGATCCCGAACGCATTGCTCGACCGCGCGCTCTGGCTCAACGTCCATCCCTCGCTGCTGCCGCGCTGGCGCGGCGCCGCACCCGTGGAGCGCGCGCTCATGGCCGGGGACGTTGAGACCGGCGTCACGATCCACCGCACCGCCGAGGCGCTCGACGCCGGACCGGTGGCGGCCATGCGTGCTTTCCCGGTCGCGCCGGAGGACGACGCCGGCGCGGTCTACGCGCGCGCCGCCGAGGTCGCGGCCGAGTTGCTCCGCGACGTGCTCGCACAGGACGAGCCGCGCTTCGAGCCGCAGCCCGAGGAGGGCGCGACGTACGCCGAGAAGATCGGGCCGGCGGACCGCGAGCTCGACCCGGACGCGCCGGCGGAGCAGCTCGTGAACCGCGTTCGCGCGCTGTCGCCGCACATCGGCGCGCGGCTCGGTGACCTCATCGTGTGGCGGGCGCAGGTGGGGGAGGACGGCTCGTTCGCGCCGGTCGAGGTGCAGCCGGCCGGCGGCCGCCGCATGGCGTACGACGCCTACCTGCGGGGGCGCAGATGACCTGGTGGCATGCCGTCGTCGAGTCGGAGCACGAGATCCAGAACCCGACGAGTGCGGACAAGATCCGTCTGCTCGGCCGCCGGCTCGGCCTCGGACCCGATTCGCACGTCCTCGACATCGCGTCCGGCCGCAGCGGGCCGGCGACCGTGCTCGCGCAGGAGTTCGGGTGCCGGGTCACCTGCGTCGAGCGCGCACCGGAGTTCCTCGCCGCCGCGCGGGAACGCATCGAGGAGGCGGAGCTCGCGGATCGGATCGAGCTCGTCGAGGCCGACGCTGCCACGTTCGAGCTCCGCCGCTACGACGCCGCGCTCTGCCTCGGTGCGACATTCGTCTACGGCGGGCTCGTCCCCACGCTCGAGCGCCTCCGCGGGGCAGCGCCGCTCCTCGGGGTCGGCGAGCCGTACTGGCGCAGCTGGCCACTGCCGCCCGAGCCAGATTCGGACGCAGACAGGCGGACCGCCGAAGACGACTGGCTACCCCTGCCGGAGACCGTCGAGCGTGCGGAGTCGACCGGCGTGCGCGTCCTCTCGCTCATCGCATCCTCCGAAGACGACTGGGACCGCTACGAATCGCTCCACTGGCAGACGCTCGACGCCTGGCTCGCGGCGAATCCGGGCCATCCTCGGGCGGAGGAGTTTCGCGCCCGCGGCGCCGCCGACCGCGACCGCTACCTGCGCTGGGAACGGGCCGTGATGGGCTGGGCGATCCTCGTCTGCCGCTCGTGAGGTGCTCGGCGCGCCGGTGATCGCCGAGACCGTCGCCGCGTTCCTGGACGGCTGGCCGGGGCCGTGGACGGAGGACGAGCTCTTCGGCACGCACGACCCGGAGGCGGTCGGCGAGGCGTTCGCCCGCTTCTGCCTGGCCGAGCTCGGCTCCCCGGCCGCAGCGGGGATCTTCTACGAGGCGAGCATCGGCTGCGTGGCGGGCCTCGAGCTCGCCGACGGCCGCCGCGTCGTCGTCAAGACGCACTCGCCGGCGAGCCCGCAGGGATTCCTCGAAGCCGCGGTGCGGATCCAGGCTGCGCTCGTCCAGCACGGCTTCCCGGCCCCGGCTCCCCTGCTCGGGCCGCGACCGTTCGGCCGCACGCATGCCACCGCGGAGCAGCTCGTGGACGAGGGCGACTACCGCGACGCGCACGACCCGCCGGTTCGCGCCGCACTCGCCCAGGCGCTCGCCCGGCTGGTCACGCTCACCTCCGACCTTCCAAGGCATGGCCTGGAGCGCGAGCAGCAGACGCTCCCGCCCGGCGTTCTCTGGCCGCGACCGCACCACCGTATGTTCGGCTTCGAGGCGACGCGCGCCGGTACGGAATGGATCGACGCGCTCGCGACGCAGGCGAAGGAGCTCCTCGGCTCGCCGGGAGAGTGCGTGGTCGGTCACATGGACTTCACGGTCAAGCAATGCCGGTTCGTCGGTGACGAGCTGCGCATCGTCTACGACTGGGACAGCCTCGGCCTCATGCCCGAGCCCGAGATCGTCGGGAACACGGCGGCGCATTTCACGACGACCTGGAAGCTCGAGGCTCCGCTCATCCCCACGCCCGACGAGGCGCGCGCCTTCGTCGCCGAGTACGAGCGAGCGCGGGGAGGTGAGTTCGACCGGGCGGAGCGTGTCCGGCTCGGCGCCCAGGCCGTCTACAGCCTGGCCTACGGCGCGCGCTGCGAGGCGTGCCGCGAGCCCACCGCCACGAGCTTCCCGTCGGGGAGCCAGCGGGACGGGCTCGCGCGCTGGGGTGAGGAGTACTTCCGCCTGTGAGTGTCTCGCCCGCCCGCCGCGCCGCGTACGAGGTGCTCCTGCGAGTCTTCGAGCAGGACGCCTACGCCGATCGCGCGTTTCGCAGCGCGGCCGAGGGCCTCGACGAGCGCGAGCGGGCGTTCGCCCAGCGGCTCGCCTACGGCTCCGTTCAGCGCGTGCGAACGCTCGACCACGCGATCGGGACGCTTGGTCGTCGGCCGGTGCGGAAGCTCGACCCTCCGGTGCGCGCGGCTCTCCGGCTCGGCGCATACCAGTTCGGCTACACCGACACCGCACGGCACGCCGCCGCGAACGAGTCGGTCGAGCTCGTCCGGAGAGCCCGGCTCGAGCGGGCGGTCCCCTTCACGAACGCCGTCCTGAGGCGGCTCGCCGACGGGATCCGGCCGCTCCTGGATTCGCTGCCCGACGGGCCGCTGAAGGAGTCGTACCCCGACTGGATCCACGAGGTCTTCGTCCGCGTGCTCGGGGAGGACGGTGCGCTCGCCCTCATGCGCGCGATGAACGAGCCGCTCGAGACCGTCGTGCGGCTCGTGCGCGGCGAGCCTCCGCTAGGGGCCGAGCCGGCGGACGTGCCCGGCGCGTACCGCGTCGAGCGGGTGGACGAGGCGCTCATCACCGAGGGGCGGATCTGGCCGCAGAGCCGCGGCTCGCAGCTCGCCGGCCTCTGTGTCGGCTCGCAGGACGGCGAGCGCGTGCTCGACCTCTGCGCCGCGCCCGGCGGCAAGACGGGACAGCTGCGCGGCGAGGTCACGGCGGTCGAGATCGACGCCGCCCGCGCGCGCGAGCTGCGCGAGAACCTCGCGACGATGGGTCGCGACGACGCCACGGTCGTCGAGGCGGACGGGACGGAGCTGCCGCCGGGGCTCGACGGCTTCGACCGTGCACTCGTGGACGCGCCGTGCTCGGGCCTCGGCGTGCTCGCCCAGCGGCCGGACCTGCGCTGGCGTGCGAGCCCGCTGCCGGAGCTCCAGCTCGCGCTCCTCCGCTCCGCCACCGAGCGAGTGCGCGCCGGCGGCACGATCGTCTACTCCGTCTGCACGCTCAACCCCGACGAATGCGAGGCGGTCGTCGACGCGAGCGGCCTGCGTGTCCTGCCGCTCGGCGACGAGTGGCCCGCGTTCGCGCACCCGACCCGGCCGGAGTTCCTCCTCACGCTTCCTCACGTCCATGGCACCAGTGGGTTCTTCATCGCTCGTCTCGTACGATCGCCGGGATGAGCTGGCACGAGTGGGTGCGGAACGCGGAGGTCGAGCCGTCGCTCTACGCGGCGGACCTCGCGCGTCTCGGCGAGCAGATCGACGTGCTTCTCCGCGGCGGCTGCCGGATCTTCCACTTCGACGTCGGCGACGGACATTTCGTCGAGCCGATCACGATCGGGCCCGTCGTCCTCGAGTCGATCGCGCCGCTCGTGCACGAGGCGGGCGGCGTCCTCGACTGCCACCTGATGGTCGACAACCCGCTGCGGCATTTCCCGCAGATCGCGCGCGCCGGCGGCGACAGCGCCACGTTCCACTACGAGGTCGTCGACGATGTGCCCACCACGATCGACGCGGCCCGCGAGCACGGCCTCCAGGTCGGCGTCGCCTTCAACCCCGAGAGCGAGCCGGAGGACGTGGCGGCGGTGGCGCCGGATGCCGACCTCGTCCTCTGCATGAGCATCCACCCCGGCTACAGCGGCCAGAAGTTCATGCCCGACGCGGTCGATCGGATCCGGCGCCTGCGTGCGGCGCTGCCGGAGCACGTCTTCGTCCAGGTCGACGGCGGAATCGACCACGAGACGATCGGCGCCGCGCATGGCGCCGGCGCGACGCTCATCGTCGCCGGCTCCGCCGTTTTCGGCAGCGACGACCTGACGCGTTCCTACCGCGGCCTCGTTCAGGCGCTGGCGTGACCCACTTCGCGCGCGCTCTCGAGCTCGCCGAGCGCGGACGGGGCAAGACCGGCGACCACCCTCTCGTCGGCGCGGTCGTCGTGCGCGACGGCGAGGTCGTGGGGGAGGGCTGGTACGAGTTCGACGGCGTCAGCCACGCCGAGGCGATCGCGCTCGAGCGCGCCGGCGAGGCAGCGCGCGGAGCGACTCTCTACGTCACGCTCGAGCCGTGCTCCCACCAGGGACGCACGCCTCCCTGCGCCGACGCGGTCGTCGCCGCCGGAGTCGCACGCGTGGTCGTGGGTGCCCGCGACCCGAACCCGGTCGTGGACGGCCGCGGGCTCGAGCGGCTCAGCGCCGCCGGCCTAGAGGTCGAGCTTCTCGACGACCTCGCCGCTCGCCGGCAGAACGAGGCGTGGCGCGTCTGGAAATCCCTCGGCCGTCCCTTCGTCACCTGCAAGGCTGCGGTCACGCTCGACGGCCGCGTCGCCGTGCAGGGCCGCCGCTGGGTGTCCGGCGAGGAGTCGAGGCGACGCGTGCACGAGCTGCGCGCCGCCTCGGACGCCGTCGCCGTCGGCATGGGGACGGTGCGGGCGGACTCGCCGCGGCTCGACGCGCGCGGGGTGGACGCGGCCCGGCAGCCGCGGCGGCTCGCCTTCGGCCGCGGCCCGCTGCCGGAGGGCTCGGAGCTCGAGCTACGCAACGGCCCGCTGGAGGAGGAGCTGCGCGCCCTTGCCGCCGACGGCGTGAAGTCGCTCCTGCTCGAAGGCGGTCCCACGCTCGCCACCGCGTTCCTCGCCGCCGGATTCGTCGACAAGCTTCTCTTCTTCGTCGCGCCGGTCCTCGCAGGCGACGGGCCGCACGTCCTCGGCGAACTCGGCGCGCCGCTCGAGCTCCTCCACGTCCGAGCCGAGCCGTCCGGCGAGGACGTGCTGTTGGAGGCGTACCTGCACGAGCCTTAACCTGTGACGCATGTTCACGGGCATCGTCCGCGAGGTCGGAACCGTGGCCGCCTTCGACGGCTCCCGGCTCGTCGTCACGGCGGCCGAGACCGCTGCCGGCGCGGGAGTCGGCGACTCCGTGTCCGTCGCGGGCGTCTGCCTCACCGTCGTGGAGACCGCCGACGCACGGCTCGCGTTCGATGTCGTCCAG
>JAICZB010000244.1 GCA_025933895.1 Thermoleophilia bacterium | reverse complement strand
TTGAGCAGGTAGTCGCCGACCGCGCCGCCGAAGAGGACGCCGGCCAGAGCCCCTGCGCCGACCACGAGCAGGAGCGTGCTAGCCAACGGCTGGTCGATCCGATACTGGTCCTTGGAAAACTCCAGGCCGAAGGTCTGCAGGCCGGCGAGGAAGTAGTAGCCGCACGCGCTCGCGGCGATCAGGACGACGTTCGTGCGCACGCGCAGCACGTACCCCGTCGCGCGCACGAGCCCCATCCGCCGGGCCTCCTTGGGCGTCACGATGAGCTCGGGGTCCGGTGCGAGGCCGCGCTCCTGCGCGAGCCGCTGCGCGTCGGTCGATTGCGGACCGTCGTCCGGCAGGGCGGCCGCCTCGGGTGGGGGAGACTCCGAGTCGTGGGCGAGCACGCCCTTGCCGCCGCGCTCCGGCTCGCGCAGGCGCCACACCACGAGGGCAAGCGCGAAGGCCGGCAGGGCGAGGACGACGAACGCCGCCCGCCACGAGAGCAGGGAGATGTTGCCGGTCACCGCGAAGCCCGCGCCGGCGCCGAGGTACTCGCCCGCGAGGATGACGCCGTAGATCCGGCCGCGCTCCCAGCTTCCGAACCAGTCGCCGACGAGCGAGGCGACCATCGGCCCGGCCGACGCCGTGACGGCGCCGAGGAAGAGACGTGTCCAGAGCAGCTCCGTGAAGTCCGACGCGGTCGCGCTCCAGAGCATCGCGACCCCCCAGAGGACGATCGTCGCGCCGAGCACGCGCGTTCGCGTCACGCGGTCGGCGAGGACGCCGAACGGCAGGGACGCGACGGCGCCGACGAGAGAGCTCACCGCGACCAGCAGTCCGACGTCCGTGTTCGTGATGTGCAGGCCGTGGCGGAGCTCCGACGCCGAGGCGCCAACGGTGGCCGCGTCGGCGCCGCTCAGCCCGAGGATCGCCGCGAGGACGACGATGACGCGCGTGCGTTCCTCGCCGCCGAGCGCGACCGTCAGGCGCCGCCCGAAGGCGCTTGCTGCGGCGGAACCGAGGGCAGCAGCGTCGGTGAGAACGCGTTGGGTACGCGATTCGTCGGCGCTCACGCTCCCATGGTCGCAGGAGTGGCAGCTTGCGCCGCCGGCCGGATCGGTCAGACGTCCCGGCGGACGAGCAGGACGGCGGCGATCGCGATCGCCGCGGCGCAGTAGGCGGCGAGGACGAGCCCGCCCGCGAGCGGCGTCAGCGTGTGCGCGCCGTGGTGGAGCGTGAAGAGCTGGCTTCCCGCCTCGAGCGGCAGGTACTGGCTGATCGCGTTGTTCCAGCTCAGCGGCAGGACGTTCATGAGCGGCGGCAACACGAAGAAGATGCCGGCGAAGGTCGCGATGCCGCCCGCCGTGTTGCGCACGATCGCGCCCAGCCCGAGCGCGAAGATCCCGACGAGCATCACGTACAGCGCGCCGCCGAACACCGATCGCGTGACGCCGGAATGCGTGAACGAGATCTGGAGGATGTCATGCCGCGCGAGGATCGCCTGGGTCGCGAAGAAGCTGATGACCACGGCCGGCACCGTGAGGACGAACGAGACGACCGCGTAGTCGATGACCTTCGCCCACAGCACCGGCAGCCGCCTCGGTACCGCGGTGAACGTCGACCGGATCGATCCCGTCGAGTACTCCGCGCTGATCAGGAGCACCCCGAGGACGGCGATCGCCAGCTGGGCGACGTTCACGCCCGCGAGTGCGATCTCGAGGGGGTGGCGGCCGGCGCGATCCTGCGGGGACATCGTCCCCCAGTGCGAGGACGTGGCAAAGGCGAAGATGATCGGGAACGCGATCGTGAGCAGGAAGCCGACGGCGAGCGACCACTTCGTCGACCGCACCGAGCGGAGCTTCGTCCACTCCGAGACGAGGACGCCGCGGAACGCAACCTGTCCCTTCGCCTCGAGGCGAGGCAGACGCGCGGCCGGAGCGATCGCGTTCATGCGACCACGTCCTCCAGCTCGGCCGCGAACTCGAGCTCGTCGCGCGTGAGGTTCATGAAGGCCTCCTCGAGCGAGGCCTGCTGCGGCGTCAGCTCGTGGAGCGCGATCCCGGCGGCAGCAGCGGCTTCGCCGACCTGCTCCGTGGTCAGCCCGTGCACCTCGAGCGCGCCGCGGCCGCCGGCGACGAACTCGACGCCCGGCCCGGCGAGCTCGCTCCGCAGCCGCTCGAGCTCGGGCGACCGGACGAGCACGACCTTCTGCGACGCGCGCGCGACGAAGTCGTCGACGCTCGTGTCGGCGATCAGCTTCCCGCGGCCGATCACGATCAGGTGGTCGGCGGTCAGCGCCATCTCGCTCATGAGATGCGAGGAGACGAAGACGGTGCGGCCCTCGGCGGCGAGCCCCTTGAGGAGGTTGCGCATCCAGTGGATGCCCTCCGGGTCGAGGCCGTTGACCGGTTCGTCGAGCATGACCGTCTTCGGATCGCCGAGGAGCGCCTGCGCGATGCCGAGCCGCTGGCCCATCCCGAGCGAGAACTGGCCGCTGCGCTTGCGCGCCACGTCGTGGAGGCCGACGAGGTCGATCAGCTCCGAGACGCGCCGCTTCGGGATCCCGTGCGTCTGGGCCAGCCCGAGCAGATGGTTGTACGCCGAGCGGCCGGTGTGGACGGAGCGTGCCTCGAGGAGCGCGCCGACCTCGTGGAGCGGGGCCGTGTGGTCGCGGTAGTGGCGGCCGTTGACGCTGACGTCGCCGCGCGTGGGCGCGTCGAGACCGAGGATCAGGCGCATCGTGGTCGACTTGCCGGAGCCGTTGGGCCCGAGGAAGCCCGTCACGATCCCCGGCTCCACCGTGAAGCTGAGCCCGTCGACCGCCCGCTTCTTCCCGTAGTCCTTCGTGAGATCGCGCGCCTCGATCATCGCTTGAAGGTAGTGAAGGTTCGTGAGTCGCAGGTGAGGATGTGCGCGTGACGCTCGGCTTCTTCCTCTCGACCCACACGATCGACGGCTGGCTCTCGTCGTACGGCTACCTCGTCGTCTTCCTGCTCGTGATGATCGAGAGCATCGGCGTGCCGGTGCCGGGCGAGACCGCCCTGATCGGCGCCGCGCTCTACGCGGGCTCCACGCACAAGCTCGAGATCTGGCTGGTGATCGCGGTCGCGATCGCCGGAGCGGTCATCGGGGACAACATCGGCTTCGCGATCGGGCGCTACGGCGGCGCGAAGCTCCTCCTGCGCTACGGCCGCAAAATCCGGCTGCACGAGGGGCGGCTCAAGATCGGGATCTGGCTCTTCCGCCGCCACGGCGGCAAGGTCGTCTTCTGGGGCCGCTTCGTCTCGATCCTGCGCACCTGGGCTGCGTTTCTCGCCGGGGCGAACCACATGGAGTGGTCTCGCTTCCTCTTCTTCAACGCCGCCGGAGGGACGGTGTGGGCGACGATCTACAGCCTCGCGTACTACGAGTTCGGCGGCGCCCTGAGGAAGCTGAGCACCACGATCGACGTCGTGCTCGGGGTCGCCGGCACCGTCATCCTCGTCGCGTTCGTCGTCTGGACGCGGCGCAAGGAGGCCGAGCTCCAGGAGCGCGCCGAGCGAGAGGTCGGCGGCTCGGTGGCGGAGGAGCTCGGTGCGGAGGGGGAGCGCACGTAAGCTGGAGGCATGTTCCTCTTCGGCAAGAAAACCGAGCAGGTCGCGCCCGAGGACGCGCTTCCGGGACACGACACCGCGATGCAGGTGCCCGAGCGGCACGACGTGCTCGGGACGCCGCTCGAGCCGCCGTTCCCGGAAGGGATGGAGCAGCTCGTCGTCGGGATGGGCTGCTTCTGGGG
>JAICZB010000162.1 GCA_025933895.1 Thermoleophilia bacterium | reverse complement strand
CGAACGTGAACTCGAATTGCTGGGCGGTGACGTTGATGCGGAGCGTGTCCTGCGCCTGCGCGTCGTTGCGCGAGAGGACGATCGCGCTCACGATCGCGATCGCGGTGACGAGCATGAACGGGATCACCGTCCACGTGATCTCGAGCCCGGTGTGTCCGTGCACCGGCGGCCCGTCCTCGAAGTCATCCTCCTGGACGCGGAAGCGGAGCACCGAGTAGACGATCGCCGCCGCGACGATCGCGAAGAGCACGATGCAGATCACGACCACGAACCAGATGACGAAATGGATGCGACCTGCCTCGCGCGAGGCCGAGATCGGCAGCCACGTCGGCACGACGGCAACGGCGGTGGCGACCCCGCCGGCGACCAGTCCGATCCCCAAGAGCGCGACGATGGAGCCCCTGCGCATCCGCTTCGGAGCCTAGACGAACGACACGACCCCCGAATCTCGAACCGGCCCTCGACCGTTTCTCTCCTGGACCCCGCCAAAAGGAGGAAAGCATGGGTCTCGGAGTAGGACTAATCCTTGCGGCCGTAGGCGCCGTGCTCGCCTTCGCCGTGAACACGACCGTTTCCGGCGTCGACATTCACACGATCGGCTGGATCCTGCTGATCGTCGGCATCGTCGGAATCCTGCTGTCCATGATCTTCTGGTCCTCGTGGGCCGGCCCTGGCTACTTCAGCCGCCGCCGGACATACGTCGACGAGGGCCCGGCAGGACCCCCCGGCGGCCCCGGCTACTAGACGCCGGACCCGATCCAACACGGCATGTCCCGGTGCCTGGCACCGGGGCATGTCCGTACCAGCCCGTCAGGCGACCGGCAGCTCGAGGAAGAACGACGAGCCGGTGCGGCCGTCGGAGTCGACCCAGATGCGGCCGTTCATCCGCGTCACGAGCTCGCGGGAGATGTAGAGCCCGAGCCCGGTGCCGCCGACGCCGCGCGTCAGGTTCGGGTCGAGCCGGAAGAACTTCTCGAAGATCCGGTCTTGCTCGGTGGGCGGGATGCCGAGTCCGTGGTCGGCGACGCGGAACCGGACGCGGCCGCCGCTGCGGCCGATCTCCACCTCGACCCGGCCGCCGTCGGGCGAGTACTTGATCGCGTTGTCGATCAGGTTCGTGAGGATCTGGCGGAGCTTGTCCGGGTCGGCCGCGACGGGCGGCAGGGCGCGGGACTTGCTCAGGTCGACCTCGATCCCCTCGGGCGCCCGCGACCGCAGGACGTCCATCACCTCCGTCGTGATCGCCGCCGCGTCGCAGCGCTCGATCGCGATGCTCATCCGGCCGGACTCGAGCCGGCTCGCCCAGAGGATGTCGTTGACGATGCGCGCGAGGCGGTCGGCCTCGCTCGCCACGACCTCGAGCAGCCGGTCGCGCTGCGGCTCGTCGACGACCACGTCGCGACGCCGCAGGGTCATCGCCGCGCCGTAGATCGCGGCGAGCGGGGTGCGGAGCTCATGCGACACCGTCGAGACGAAGTCCGTCTTCATCTGCTCGACGGCCCGCTCGTCGGTGACGTCCCGGAACGCGTAGACGGTGCCGCCCGGGAAGCGGACGGCGGAGATCGAGAGCCACCGCTCCTCCCCCTGCACCTCGACGGGGAGCGTCTGCGCCCGCGAGGCTCCGCCCGACTGCGGCTCGGAGGCGACGGGGATGCGCGACTGGAGCGATTGCCAGTCGCCGAGCATCTCCGCGATCGGCCGGCCGACCGCCTCGACCGCTGGGCGCCGCAGGCTGATCGCCGCCGTCGGGTTCCAGAGGCGGACGACGCCGGCCTCGTCGACGAGGATCACGCCGTCGTCGACGTACTCGAGCGCCTCGGCCGCGTGCGCCCGCTCCTGCGCCTCGGAGAAGAGACGCGCGTTGTCGAGCGCGAGTGAGATCCGCCGCGCGAGCTCCATCGCCATCGCGAGGTCGGCCTCGTCGAAGCGCGGCTGTCCCTCGATCGTCCCGAGGCTGATCGTGCCGAGCGTCCGCCCGCGCGCGCTGAGCGGCGCGACGAGGCCCGACGTGTTCGCGATCCGCCGGATCGCCCGCGCGTGCTTCGTGTCGTGCGCCATCGCGGCGGTCTCGGCCTGGAGATCCGGCAGGAGCTGCGCCTCGCCGGTGCGCAGCGCGACCTGGATCGGATGCGTGGGCAGAGTCGGCGGATAGCTGCCGCGCAGCTCCCGCACGAGCTCGGTCTTCTCCGGATCCGCGTGGACGGCGACGACCCAGTGGAGCTCGTCCTCCTCGTCGAGCAGGTCGATCACGAGATAGCCGGCGAGCGCCGGGACCGCAAGCTCCGCGACCGCGGCAAGAGTCCGCTCCCAGTCGAGGCTCGCCACGAGCAGCTCGTTCGCGCGCGCGAGGAAGCGCAGTTGCTCCTCCGACCGGCTGCGACGGGTCACATCGGCGACGACGGCGACGGCGGAGACGATCGCGCCGTCGTCGTCGCGCACCGGCGCCGCGCTGATCTCCAGTGTGCGCACCTCGTCGTCCGCCTCGATCTCACGCCGCTCGCCGACCGTCACCTCGCCTTTCTCGATCGCCCGCTCGAGCGGCCACCCGTCGGTGGCGATGCCGCTTCTGCGGTGGTCGACGCCGATGGCGACCGGAGCGCCCCAGACGCGCTGAAGCTCGTCGTTCCGCAGCACGACGCGATGCTCGGCGTCGGTGATGGCGACGCCGAGCGGCAGCTGCGCGATCACCGCCTGCAGCTGCGCGAGCGAGTCCTGCGCGCGCCGGTGGAGCCCGACGAGGTCGAGCACCAGGGAGACGCGCCGCGCGAGCTCCGAGATGAGCTCGAAGTCCTCGCTCCCGTGCCGTCCTGCCTCCGCCGAGGTGACGGCGAGCACGCCGAGGCGGCGGCCTCCGGCCTCGAGCGGGACGACGACGAGCGAGCGCGACTCCATGCGGACGATCTCCTCCTCGCCCGGTCGCGCGACCTTCTTCAGCGGCCCGGCCAGCGCCGGCCGGTGGATGGGCTTGCCCGTGCGGAAGACCTGGACGACCGGGATGCGCGGGTGCTGCACGACGTCGTAGACGGCGTCGATCTTGTCGAGGAGCGCTGCGATGCGCGGTTCGAGGTGGGCGTGCGCGACGCGGACGAGCTCTTTCTCCTCGTTGCGGGCGATGTAGACGTGGCAGCCGTCGGCGATGCGCGGGACGACGAGCTGCGGGACGCGCCTTAGCAGCTCCTCGTAGTCGAGGGTCTGGCTCAGCTGCTCCGTCGCTTCGAGCAGGAGCGCGAGCCGCGCGCGCGACCCCTCGGCCTCGCGCCGCGCATCCGTCTCGCGCCGGGCGGCGTCGGTCTCCTGCGTGATGTCGCGCGTGACGTTGACGACCAGCTCCACGCGGCCGTCGGGCGAGAAGACCGGCATGGAGCGAAGGGAGGCCCAGCGCTCCCACCCGTCCGGCTTCGAGCGGATGCGGACGACCGCCGAGCTCTCCGTGCCGGTCAATGCCTGTGCGGGCGGGAGGGCGGCGGCGGCGATGCGGTTCCCGTCGCCGTCGAACACCTCGTAGAGCGCGGCGCGGCCAGCGGGAGAGAGCGCGACGAGCTCGTCACCGCTCTCGAGCCCGACGACTCGCGCGGCCGCGTCGTTCGCGAACAGGATGCGGCCCTCGCCGTCCGTCGCCGAGATTCCCTCCTCGACCGTCCGCAGGATGCTCGCGAGGTGCTCGCTCGAGTCGTGCAGCGCTTGCTGGGCTTTCGTCCGCTCGGTGACCGACGCGAGGTGATTGGCGATCGTCCGCGAGAGGAGGACCTCCCGGTCGCTCCAGTCGTGCGGCGCGTCGCGGTAGAGCATGAACTTGCCGAGCAGCCGGCCGCCCTGCACGAGCGGGACGAACGCGAGCGCGCCGATTCCCTCCTTGCGCACGACGCGCTCGAGCTGCGGCTCGAAGCCCGCGCCGGCGACGTCGTCGACGAGCACCGGCTGCGGGTCGATCGCGTCCGGAGGCCACGGCGAGTGACCTTCGGTGAAGGCTCGGTAACGGTCGGAGAGCCCGCGCCAGGCACGGAACCGGAGCACACCTTCTTCGTCGGCGAGCAGCACCGAGGCCCTGTCCGCACCGGTCGCCTCGAGCAGCGCGTCGAGCGCCCCTTCGAGCACGTCGTCGAGCTCCTGGGCGCCCGCGACGGCGTCGGCGAACCGGTAGACGGCATCGAGATCGCGGAGGCGCCAGCGCAGCTCTTCGCGTTCGCTCACGTCGCGAGCCGTCCCGAGCAGGAAGCGCAGCTCGTTCTCCTCGTCGCGGACGGAGGACCCGTTCACCTCGAACCACGCGTAGCTGCCGCTCAACCGGCGCAGCCGGATCGTCACCGAGTCGACGTCGGTTCCGGAGGCGACCTCGTCCCACGCCTCCGTCGCCAGGGCCGCGTCGTCGGGATGGATCAGCTCGAGCACGGCGATACCCGCGAGCTGGGCCGGCTCCCAGCCGAGGCTCGCCCAGGACGGGGACGCGTAGACGATCGCGCCGGACCGGTCGCAGAGCGTGACGAGATCGTGCGAGCGCTCGACGACGAGCCGGCGAACGGCGTCGTCGACGCCTTCAGCAGTGATCGCGAGCGGCTCGGTCCCGCTGCTCGTGGCTCAGCCCCCCAGTCCGGTCTCGAGTGCTCGTCGCAGTCTGCACGATCTGTCGCGGAAAGGCCAGAAAGCGCCCAGCTCAGCGCGTGGCTTCGGCGGGCTGCAGCCTCCGCCGCCAGCGCTCCGGCACCTCGGTGCTGCGCCTTGCGGAGTAGTCGTAGCCGACGAGCACGCTCTTCGCCTCCGCCACCAGGCGATCGCCCGCACGCAGCTCGTACTCGAACTCGAAGCTCTTCGTCCCGAGCCGCGACGGCCGCACCCCGATCGAGACCGTCTCCCCGAAGACGACCGGCGACCGGAAGTCGATCTCGGTGCGCGCGAGGATCACGTCACGCAGCGGCATCGGCTCGTCCGCGGCATACCGGCCGAACCATGCAAGCCGCGCCTGTTCGAGGTACGTCGAGAAGATCGCGTTGTTGACGTGGCCCATACCGTCGATCTCGCCGAACCGCACGGTCTCCTCGTGCACGAACGGATATCCCTCCACGCGACGCGATGCTATCGGCGTCCCTGAGACGGGGGAGGCGCTACGCGGAGATGCGTGTCGACTAGCTCTGCACGAGCCGCATGAGACATCGGTCGCACGTACTTCTCCTGCTTGCCCTCGGTCTTCTACTCGCGATCTCAGCGACGGCCGGAGCTGCGAAGCTGCCGCGCGGCGGCCAGTCCGCCCGCATCGAATACGTCATCGACGGCGACACCGTCGTGCTCACGAACGGCCGTCACGTCCGCCTCGTCCAGATCGACACGCCCGAGGTCTACAAATCGCCGGAGTGCTACGGAAAACAGGCGTCGACGGTCACAAAGGGTCTGCTCCGGCCCGGCACCACGGTGCGCCTGTACCGCGAGCCGAAGACCGACGCCGTCGACGCGTACGGGCGCTTGCTCCGCTACGTGTTCCGCGTTCGCGACGGGCTGAACGTCAATGTCCAGCTGGTGCGCGTCGGGGCGGCTGCTCCGTACTTCTACGACTACCGACGCGGGCGGTACGCGCGGCCGCTGCTACGCCTCGCTCGGCGTGCACGTGCTCGGCATCGCGGCCTCTGGGGCAGCTGCCCCGGAACTGCGTGGGACCCGAACCATGGCGTCTCGACCGGGCCTGCGTAGCAAAGGGCCGTGCAGGGATCGAACGTGCGACCTTGGCATTAAGAGTGGACGTTGGCGTCTAGTGCGCCCTCGCGTGACCTCGTAAGGCCGCACGATCCAATGCGACGGCGTTCAGCCCACGGACGCGATGCCGCTGACGCGCCCGGCGAAGACGTTGATGACGGCCGAGTCGACGCTTTCGGCGATCACGGTTCTGCTCGTCGCGGCACGGGCCGTGAACATCCTCTCGTAGAGCGCCCCAGACTTGGCACACCAGCGAGCGCGATCCCCCCGGATTCCAGAAGCCGCGGTCGAGTAATTAGCGGCGGGCGAGTCGGCGGCCGCGTTCGCTGTCGGGCGGGGTGTAGTTGAGCTGGTAGTGGTGGTAGAGGGTCGATTCGTCCGCTCGGGAGAGCTCGTCCCCGTGCAGTTCGATGTTGGGGGCGTCCTTCACCTGTTCCTTGGAGACGGGGACCTGCAGGCTGTCGGGGCCGATCGT
>JAICZB010000221.1 GCA_025933895.1 Thermoleophilia bacterium | reverse complement strand
CTCATCAGGAACACCTGGTAGTCCATCGAGAGCCCGAACAGCACGGAGAACAGGAAGAGCGGCACCCACGCGTCGATCACGTTCGTGTGCTGGAAGCCGAACAGGCCCGTGCCGTGACCCTCGAGGAAGACGAGCGTGAGCAGCCCGTACGCGGCGCCGACGGAGAGCAGGTTGAGCAGGACGGAGACGAGCGCGACGACGATCGAGCGGAAGGCGATCGTGAGCAGGATGAAGCTCAGCCCGAGCACGAACAGGAGGACGTACGGCGTCGGGTTCGTCACCGCGTCGAAGTAATCGACGTTCTCCGCGGTCGTGCCGCCGACGTAGACGTGCGCGCCGGTCCCCTGGAAGATCGACGGGATGACGTTTGCGCGGAGGTCGCGTACGGCCTTGACCGCGGCTCCGCCGACCGGGTCGCCGCGCACCGGCGACGTGAGCAGGGCGACGCCCTCGGGCGCGGACGACTTGATCGTCCCCTGCCCGAAGCTCCCCTGCAGGGCCAGCTTCTTGTTGAGCGTCACGAGAGCGCGGTGCACCGCGGTCGGGTCTCCGCCGACGGCGACGATCCGCACCGGCTGCGGGTTCTGGACGGGGAAGGAGCGCTGCAGCAGGTCGTAGCCCTGTCTCGACGGGAGGGTGGACGGCAGCGTGCTGACGCCGTTCGCGCCGATGTGCAGGCCGAAGATCGGCGATGCGGCGGCAAGCATCAGCGCGACGGCAAGCGCAAGGGACAGCGCCGGCCGGCGCAGCACGAGCTCGACGATCCCGCGCCAGAAACGTCCCTCGGCCGAGCCCGTGCGACCGAGGTTCCGGCCGAGGATCGGCACGCGGAGCGCATCGACGCGGTCGCCGGTCACGCTCAGCAGCGCCGGCAGCAGCGTCAGCGCAGCTGCGACCGAGACGATGCCGACGAGGATCGCCCCAAGCGCGAGGCTGCGCATGATCGAGGTCGGGACGATGAACATCCCGACCAGCGCGACGACGAACGTGCTGCCGCTGAAGAGCACGGCGCGGCTCGCAGTGGCGCCGGCGTGCTCGATCGCCTCCGCTTTCTCGAGCCCGCGCAGCCGCTCCTCGCGGTAACGCGACACGACGAAGAGCGAGTAGTCGATCCCGAGCGCCAGCCCCATCCCGGTGAGCATGTTCACGATGAAGACCGAGAGCGAGAACCCGAGAGAGATCAGCGCGACGAGCCCGAGCGCGACGACGATCGAGAGGATCGCCATCAGGACCGGCACGAGCCCGGCGACGACGGCGCCGAAGACGAGCACGAGGACGACGAGCGCGGCCGGCAGGCCAAACGCGAGCTCGCCCTTCTCGAGGTCCGTCTGCGACTGCTTGCCGAAGTCGTAGCCGGTCGAGTGGTAGCCGGTGATCCCGAGCTCGAACGCGCCGCCGTTCGCCTGCTTCACAGCCTGCTCGACGGCATGTGCCCCGGAATCGCTGCGGATCTGCACCGCGACGAGGACCGAGCGCTGGTCCAGCGAGAAGGCGACTCGCCGCGCGTGGCGCACCTCTCCGGTCGCGCGAAGCGAGGCCTGGAGGCTCTTGCCGAACGCGCGGAACCGCGGCGAGTCGACGGTGTGGCGACTCGAGGTCACCACGATCACGTCCTGCTTCTCGCTCGCGACGACTCCCGGGAACGCCTGCGCGATCGCGTTCTTGGCCTTCGTCGACTCCGGATTGCCGACCACGTTCCCGTTGGAGCTCAGCCCGTGGAGCGAGGTCGCGATGAGCGCAAACGCGACCAGCACCGCCACGCCCCAGAGTGCGAACGTCCGGCGCGGATGCGCCGCGCTGGCCCGAGCAAGCCGCCCGGTCAAACCCATGAGTGAGGTCTACTCCACCGTGACGGTCTTCGCCAGGTTCCTCGGCTGGTCGACGTTGAGGCCGCGGAGCCGCGCGATGCGGTAGGCGAGGAGCTGGAGCGGGATCACGGCGAGCGACGCCTGGAGGAAGTTCGGCGTCCGCGGCACGTAGATCACGTCGTCGGCGTGATGCTGGATGTCCTCGTTGCCGTCCGTCGCGATCGCGATCACGTGCGCGCCGCGTGCCCGCGTCTCCTGGATGTTGGAGACGATCTTTTCGTAGACGTGGATGTTCGTCGCCACGACGACGACGGGCGTCCCCTCGGCGAGCAGCGCGATCGGGCCGTGCTTCATCTCGCCGGCCGAGTACGCCTCGGTCGGGATGTACGAGATCTCCTTCAGCTTGAGCGCGCCCTCGAGCGCGACCGGCAGGCCGATGTGGCGGCCGAGGTAGAGGAAGAACGGGTCGTTGTGGAAGCGCTGCGCGATCTGCTCGATCGGGTGGTCGCCGTCGAGGAACTCCTGCATCTTCTGGGGGAGCTCGTGCAGGCGGTCGAGGATGAAGTCGATCTCGTCCTGCGGCAGTGTGCGCCGGATCTCGGCGAGCCTGAGCGCGAGCAGACTGAGCAGCGCCACTTGCGCGGTGAACGTCTTGGAGGCGGCGACGCCGACCTCCATCCCGCAGCGGGTGTAGAGCGTCGCCTCGGCCTCGCGCGTGATCTGCGTGCCCATGAGGTTCGTGATCGCGAGCGTCCGCGCGCCGCTCTTGCGCGCGAGCTTCATGGCGTTGACGGTGTCGCGCGTCTCGCCGGACTGCGAGATGCCGATCACGAGCGTGTCCTTCGACAGCACCGGGTTGCGGTAGATCCACTCGCTCGCGATGTCGGGCTCGACGGGAACGCGCGCCCATTCCTCGAGGATGTAGCGGCCTACGACGCCTGCGTGGTACGCGGTGCCGCAGGCGACGATCACGATCCGGCGCAGGTTGCGGACCTCGAGCTCGCTCATGCCGAGCGCCTCGAGCATGAGCCGGTGGCCGCGGACGCGGTCGCCGATCGTCTCGGCCACGGCATCCGGTTGCTCGAAGATCTCCTTGAGCATGAACGTCTCGTAGCCGCCCTTCTCGGCGCTCTCCTCGTCCCAGTCGACCTCCTGCCGCTCGGGCGGCTCGACCTCGCTGCCCTCGACGAGGAAGCGGACGCCGCGCGGCGTGATCTCGACCACCTCGCCGTCGCGCGGGTGCATGACGGTGCGCGTCTCGCTGAGGAAAGCGGCGATCGAGGAGGCGAGGAAGTTCTCGCCCTCGCCGAGCCCGACGACGAGCGGCGTCTGGTGCCGGACGCCGGCGAGCACGTCGGGCTGGTCGTGGTGGATGGCGACGATCGAGAAGTGGCCCTCGAGCTTGGGGTAGATGCGGACGAGCGCCTGCGCGAGGTCGCCCTCGTATTCCTCCTCGAGCAGGTGCACGACGACCTCGGCGTCTGTCTCCGAGGTGAGCGTGTGGCCGCGTTCCGCCAGCTGCGCGCGCAGGTCGACGTAGTTCTCGATGATCCCGTTGAGGACGATCGCCAGGCGCCCCGGCTCGCAGCCGGTGAGCGGATGCGCGTTGCGCTCGGTCACGCCGCCGTGCGTCGCCCAGCGCGTATGACCGAGGCCGTGATGCGAGTGGGAGCCGTTCGGGCCGGCTGCCTCGACGAGGTTGCGGAGGTTGCCGACGGCGCGCACGTAGTCGAGCGCTTCCGCCTCGCGGAGCGCGATCCCCGCCGAGTCGTAGCCGCGGTACTCCAGACGGCGCAAACCCTCCAGGAGCAGCGGCTTTGCGTCACGTGACCCGACGTATCCGATGATTCCGCACACGTCCGCTCCTTTCCCCGCTGGGCGCGTAAAACCCTTTCTGAAAACACGAAGAGCCCGGCCTCATGGCCCGACCGCTGCGTCGCGGGCGGGTCAGCCGAGCTCGTGTGTCACCAGGGCGGCGATCCTAGCACAGAGCTCCTCCGCGGCCTCCGGCGTCTCGGCCTCGGCCAGGACACGCACGACCGGCTCGGTGCCGGACGGTCGGACGAGGACGCGACCCGAGCCGTCAAGCTCGGCATTGGCCCTCTCGACCGCTGCGAGCAGGTCGTCGGGGAGCGGGCCGCGGCCGGTGCGCGGCAGGTTGCGCATCACCTGGGGGAAGCGCGGCATGACCGCGACCGCTTCCGAGAGCTTCCGGTCGCGGAGCGCGCGACAGAGGAGGAGCCCGGCGACGAGGCCGTCGCCCGTCACGTGGCCGTCGAGCCAGATCAGATGGCCGGACTGCTCGCCGCCCAGCAGCAGCCCCTCGCTCCGCAACGCCTCGAGAACGTAGCGGTCGCCGACGTCGGTGACGACGACGCGGATGCCTCGCGCCTCCATCAGGCGATGGAAGCCGAGGTTCGCCATCG
>JAICZB010000192.1 GCA_025933895.1 Thermoleophilia bacterium | reverse complement strand
CTGGTGCTCGGCGACGTCGAGCTGGAGCCGGCTCGTCGCCGACGCGTTGGACGCGAGATAGCCGAAGCCGCCGACGGCCAGGAATGCGAGGCCGAGCCAGATCGTCCGCGACAGCGAGAAGCCGACGATCCCGGCGGTCAGCAGCGAGAGCGTGCCGACCATCCGCCAGCGTGACCCCGAGACGCGGCCGGCGACGACGAACGCGGCCGTGACCGCGCCGGCGCCGAACGCGCCGACGATGATTCCCGCCCAGCGCGACTGTGGATGGAGCGCGAACTCGCTCGCGAACGCCGGCGACTCGGTGTTGACGGGATCGGAGGCGAATCCGACCGCGGTGACGATGAGCAGGAACGCGAGCAGGCGCGGCTGCTCCCTGACGAGTCGCAGGCTCTCGCGCAGCTTCGCGGCACCGCGCCCGGCGAGCTCCCGCGCACGCGGCTGGACGAGTGCCAGGCCGAGAACGAGGACGAGATACGACGCGGCGTTGATCGCGAACGACGGTGCGAAGCCGAGTTGGTCGACGGAGATCCCGCCGAGGGACGGCCCGACCGCCCGCGCGAGGTTGAAGGTCATCGAGTTGAGCGCGACCGCCGATTGCAGGTCGCGTCGCGGGACGAGGTCGCCGATCAGCGCCTGGCTCGCGGGCGCGCTGAAGGCGCTGCTGACCCCGAGCCCCACGGCGCAGCCGATCACGAGCGGCACCGACCCGAGGCCCGCCCACGTCAGCGCCGCGAGCGCGGCGCTCAGCACCGTCGAGGCGATCTGCGTCATGAGCAGGAGCCGCTTCCGGTCGAAGCGGTCGGCTGCGCTGCCGCCCCACGGCGCGAGCAGCAGCACCGGGATGAAGTTGCCGAACTGCAGCACGCCGAGCAGGAACGGCGAGTGCGTCTGGTCGAACACGTAGATGGACGCGGCGAGGTTCTGGAACCACGTACCGCTTGCCGACGCCGCGTTCCCGACGAAGTACGGCCCGAAGTTGCGGTGGGTGATCAGCCGCAGGGCCGTCGACGGCCCCGCGGACGTCACCGCTTCAGCCACGTCCGGCTTTGTGCAGCTGTGAATAGACGCTGCGGGCGACCTTGGCGGGCACGCCCGGAACGCCCTCGAGCTCCTCCGAGCTCGCGGCGAGCATCGCGTCGACCGAGCCGAAGTGGTTGAGGAGCGCGCGCCGGCGCGCCGGGCCGACGCCCTCCAGCTCGTCGAACAGCGATGCGAAGCCGCGCGACTCGCGCCGCTGCCGGTGGAAGCCGACCGCGAAGCGGTGCGCCTCGTCGCGGATCCGCTGCAGCAGCTGGAGGCCGGGATCGTGACGCGAGAGGACGACGGGCTTCGCGCGCCCCGGGACGAACACCTCCTCCTCCCGCTTCGCTAGCGCGATCACGGCCACACGTGGGAGATCGAACGCCTGCATCGCGGCGAGCGCCGCCGCGAGCTGACCCTTGCCGCCGTCGACGACCACGAGGTTCGGCGTCGCGGCGAACGACTCGTCGTACTCGTCCGCGGCCGGCCCTGCCGCCAGTCGCGCGAACCGGCGCGAGACCATCTCCCCCATCGCCGCGAAGTCGTCCATCCCCTCCTGGCCGCGGATCGCGAACTTGCGGTAGTGCGCCTTCTTCGGCAGGCCGTCCTGGAAGACGACGAGCGAGCCGACGTTGTCCTGCCCCATCGCGGTCGAGACGTCGAAACACTCGATCCGCAACGGCAGCGACTCGAGGTTGAGCGTCTCGCGCAGCTGCTCCAGCGCTTCGACGCGGCGCAGGCGGCGCTGCTCGCCCTGCGCAACGTCGCTCGTCAGCACATGGAGCGCGTTCTCGTCGGCAAGCCGCTGCAGGCGGCGCTTCTCGCCGCGCTCGGCGGTGCGGATCTCGACCCGGGCGCCGCGCCGCTCCGACAGGAGCTCAGCGAGCGCCGTGAGGTCGCCCGCGTCGCCGGGGACGACGATCTGCGGCGGCACGCTCGGCGCGCTCCCGTAGTACTCGAGGCCGAACGACTCCAGGATCGTCGTCACGTCCTGGCCGCCCACGTTCTCGAGGTGGAACGAGTGCCGATCGACCATCTTGCCGCCGCGCAGCGGGAAGACCTGCACGACGGCGCGATCGCCCTCGGCCGCGAAGCCGATCACATCCACCGTCCCGACCGACTGCCGCTCGACGGCCTGCCGCTCGACGAGGTGCTGGACGGAGAAGAGCCGGTTGCGGTACCGCGCCGCGTCCTCGAAGCGCTCGTCGGCCGCGGCCTCCTGCATCCGCCGCTCGAGCTCGCGCTGGATCGGCTTCACGTCGCCGGACAGGAACTCGATCACGCCGTCGACGATGCCGCGATAGTCCTCCTGTGACACGTAGCCCACGCAGGGCGCGAGGCAGCGGTCGATGTGGTAGTCGAGGCATGGAATCCCGCTGTGCCGGCCCGGCTTGGGCCCCTCGCACGGGCGGTAGCGGAAGACGCGGTTGAGGACGTCGAGCGTCTCGCGCACCTTCTTCGCGTTCGCATACGGGCCGAAGTACCAGACGCCCGGCCGGTGCCGTTCGCGCGTGAACATGACGCGCGGGTACTCGTCCTCGACCGTGACCGCGATGTACGGGAAGGACTTGTCGTCGCGCAGGCGGACGTTGAACGGCGGCCGGTGCCGCTTGACGAGGTTCTGCTCGAGATGGAGCGCCTCGACCTCGCTACCCGTCACGATCACCTCGACGTCAGCGACACGCCCCGGCAGGCTGCGGATCTGCGCACGCCCGTCCGTCGTCTTCTGGAAATACGAGCGCACCCGCGGCCGCAGCGATTTCGCCTTCCCGACGTAGAGCACGCCGCCGTCCGCGTCGCGGAAGAGGTAGACGCCCGGCTTCGCCGGGAGCGACTTCAGCTGGGTCTCGACCCTCGAGGTCATGGTCGTTCGAGCCTAGCCAGCGGGCTACGATGCGATGCGTGGAAGGCCAGTACGTCGCCTATACGTTCTTCCGCGTCGATCCGGCCTGGCGGCGGCTGCCTGCCGAGGAGCGGCAGGCGCACAAGGACGCGTTCGCGGAGGTCGTCGAGGACTTCGCGGAGCGCTTCGAGCATCTGCGCGCGTACAGCACGGCCGGCGTGCGGCCGGACGCCGACTTCTTCCTCTGGAAGATCGCCGACCGGTACGACCTGCTCGAGGAGCTCGGCGCCGCGCTGAACGGGACAGCGCTCGCCGGCTGGCTCGAGACGCCGTACTCGTACCTCGCGACGACCAAGGCGTCGCAGTACACGAGCGCCCGCAAGGCGCGGAAGATCACCCCGCACGGCCTCCCCTACCTCGTCGTCTACCCGTTCGTGAAGGTGCGGCCCTGGTACGCGCTGTCCGAGGCCGAGCGGCAGCGGGCGATGGACGAGCACATCCGGATCGGGCGCGAGGAGTTCCCGGGGATCAAGAACCACACTACGTACTCGTTCGGGATCGACGACGAGGAGTTCATGACCGCCTTCGAGTGCGAGGAGCCCGCGGACTTCATGCATCTCATGCTCCGGCTGCGCGACAGCGAGGCCTCCGCCTACACCGAGCGCGACACGCCGATCTTCGTCGGCCGCTTCGTGCTCGTCCGGGAGGCGCTGGCCGCGCTCGACGGCGCGGCCTCCCGCGTCGAGATCTAGCTTCCTGGCCTCGGCGGGCGCTACACTCGCGCCGCCGGCCGTCTACGACGAAAGGAGGGCCGCGAGGTGAACAACCAACTTCGCGCAGTCGCCCTCCCGACCGGCCCGGCCACGCGCTAGCACGCGTGACGAGGGCCGCCTGCGCCTCTCGTCACACATAGAAAGGATCGCTGGTGCGTAGAGCACGGAAGCCCGGCCGTCCGGCGCAGGTCCGCCGCGTCACGGCCCGGATCAACGAACAGATCGGCGCAGGAGCCGTGCGGCTCGTGGCCGAGGACGGCGGCCAGCTCGGCGTCATGGCCGCGGACGATGCGCGCGCGTACGCGTACGAGCACGGTCTCGACCTCGTCGAGGTCGCGGCGGAGTCCGACCCGCCGGTGTGCCGCGCGATGGATTACGGCAAGTGGCGCTACGAGGAGGAGCGCAGGCTGCGGCAGAGCCGCCGCAACCAGGTGCACGTCTCGCTCAAGGAGGTGCGGCTGCGCCCGAAGATCGGGTCGCACGACTACGAGTGGAAGCGCAACCAGGCGGTCGGTTTTCTCGAGGCCGGCTCGAAGGTGAAGGCGATCGTCTTCTTCCGCGGTCGCGAGCGAGAGCATCCCGAGCGCGGCCGCGCGCTGATCGATCGTCTCGCTGTCGACGTCGACGCGGTCGGGAAGCTCGAGGGGACACCGGTGTTCGAGAGCCGGACCATGACGGCGGTGTTCGCGCCGCGATGAGCCGTCGTCATCTCCACAACCTGTGTGCTCTGCTCGGCGACGACCTCGACGTCGAGCGGGCGCGCGACGAGTACCTCGCGTCGCTCGACGCCGACGACGGACTGGCGGTGCTGCTGATCCCGCGCGACGAGATCGTGGCGGCGGCGACGGCGCGTCCGCCGGTTCCTCGGTGCGACCGCTGCGGGGCGCGACTCCCGCGCAAGCGCCATCGCTGCAGCCGCTGTGGCCTACGTCAGACGTAGGTGTGCTGGTCGCGCCAGGTGCGCCACATGGCGATGCCGCAGAGGGCGAGCACCGCCACGAAGGCGAGGATCTGGTACCCGACCGCGCCGCCGTACCAGTAGACGCCGACGTCCGCGACGGCCAGGATCGCGGCGCCGTAGAAGACCGTCTGCGCGCGCCGAGACCACATCGAGATCCCCTCCCGCCGTTCTCGCCAGACGAGGAAGATGAAGTACGCGATCGCGAGGATGAAGACGATCCGCGCGAGCGTGCTGAGCGCCCATAGCGTCTGCTCGAGCTGGAAGACGACGATGAGGCCGGCGATCGCGGCGAGGATCAGCAGACCCCGCAGGGTCGGGTTGATGCGCGAGAAGAACCTGCTCATGTGGCCGTCAAATACGCCCGCACCGCGAGCGCTCCTGCCACCAAGGTAGCGCCGGTGAACCAGGCCAGCCTGCCGCGCCGCTCGGCCGGCGCGTACATCCAGGGTGCGAGCACCGCGAGCAGCGACAGCGTCCCGTACAGGTAGTGGAGCCGGTCGGCCGCTCGATGGTGGCTCGACAGAAGCAGGAGCCCCAGCCCGACCTGCGCCACGAGCAGGGTCTGGGCGAGCGCGAGCAGGTGTGTGAGCAGTCCGCGCGCCTCCCGGTGCCGG
>JAICZB010000284.1 GCA_025933895.1 Thermoleophilia bacterium | reverse complement strand
TCACGGCTCTCGGCGGGCTGCTTGCACACCACGACGTGACGTGGGTGGCGAGCGCGATGACCGAGGAGGACAGGGCCGTGGCGGCGGAGCGCGGCGGCTCGTTCGACGAGGAGACGGCGGGCGGCGCCGCGTATCGCCTGCATCTGGTCGCGCACGATCCGGCAGCGTACGACCGCTTCTACAACGTGCTCGCCAACCCGACCCTGTGGTTCCTGCAGCACTACCTGTGGGGGCTCGGCTCCGCTCCGGACTTCGGCCCGGCCTTGCACGAGGCCTGGAGCGACGGCTACGTCCCCGTGAACGCGGCGTTGGCCGCGGCCGCGCTCGAGGAGCTCGACCGCGAGCCCGACGCCGCGATTCTCTTCCACGACTACCACCTGTATCTCGCGCCGCGCCTCGTGCGGGAGGCGCGACCGGACGTCGTGACGTCGCACTTCGTCCACATCCCCTGGCCGGAGCCGGATTACTGGCATGCGTTGCCTCCCGAGCTGCGCATCGCCGTGCACGAGGGCCTGCTCGCGAACGACGTCGTCGGCTTCCATACCGAGCGCTGGCGGCAGGCGTTCCTGCTCGCGGCCGAGCGCCTGCTCGACGCCCGGGTCGATCGAGCGGCCGGGACGGTCGAGCACCGCGGGCGCAAGACGCGTGTCGTGGCGCGACCGATCAGCGTCGATTCCGCCGAGTTCGACCGTCTGCGCGAGGACCCGGAGGTGCTCGAGCGCGAGGCCGCTCTTGTCGCCCGCCGCCCGGAGCAGCTCGTCCTCCGTGTGGACCGGACGGACCCGTCGAAGAACATCGTGCGCGGCTTTCACGCCTTCGCGCTGCTTCTCGAGCGCCATCCCGAGATGCAGGGGCACGTGGGCATGGCGGCTTTGCTCGCACCCTCGCGGCAGGACATCCCGGAGTACGCCGAATATGCGGGCGGGGTCGAGGCGGCTGCGCGGGAGGTGAACGAGCGCTTCGGCCGGGACGGCTGGCAGCCGGTGGAGCTCGACGTCGCCGACGACTTCCAGCGCTCGGTCGCCGGCTACAAGCAGTTCGACGTCCTGCTCGCGAATCCGGTCTTCGACGGGCTCAACCTCGTCGCGAAGGAGGCGTTTCTCGTCAACGAGCAGGACGGCGTGCTCGTCCTGTCGGAGAACGCCGGCGCGGCCGAGGAGCTCGGCGAGTGGGCCCTCTGCGTGAACCCGCTCGACGTCTCGGGACAGGCGGATGCGCTGTACGAGGCGCTGACCCTCGGGCCCGAGGAGCGGCGGCGGCGGGCCGCTGCGATCCGCGAGCACGTGCGCGCTCACGGCATTCGGGAGTGGATCGACGCGCAGCTTGCAGACCTCGACGCCGTACGATCCTGCTGATGGACGACCTGTCACACGTCGACGAGTCGGGCGCCGTGCGGATGGTCGACGTCGGCGGCAAGGAGCCGATGCGGCGCCGGGCCGTGGCCCGGGCCGAGATCCGGATGGCCGCCGAGACCGCACGGATCCTGCGCGAGCTTCCGAAAGGCGACGCACTCGCGACCGCGCAGCTCGCGGGGATCATGGCTGCGAAGCGGACGAGCGAGCTCATCCCGCTCTGCCACCCTTTGCCGCTCACGCACGTGGAGGTGGATCTCGAGGTGCGCGCCGAGTCCGTCGAGATCTTCGCCACGGCCGAGACGACGGCGCAGACCGGAGTCGAGATGGAGGCGCTGACGGCCGCCTCGGTGGCGGCGCTCACCGTCTACGACATGGCCAAGGCGGTCGACAAGCAGATGCGGATCGCAGAGGTCGCGCTCGTCGAGAAGACGAAGGAGCGCGTCACCTGAAGGCCGCGGTACTGACGGTGTCGGACGGGGTTGCGGCTGGCACGCGCGAGGATCGGAGCGGCGACGCACTCGACGAGCTGTTGCGCGGCGAGGGCTACGAGGTCGAGCGGCGGGTCGTCCCCGACGAGCGGGGAGAGATCGCGGCGGCGATCCGGGACCTCGCGGGCTCGGCGCGGCTCGTCCTCACGACCGGCGGGACCGGCCTCGCGCCGCGCGACGTGACGCCGGAAGCGACACGCGACGTCCTCGAACGAGAGGCGACGGGCATCGCGCACGCGCTGCGGGCGGACTCGATCGCGAAGACGCCGCACGGCCTCCTCTCGCGCGGGGCGGCCGGTGTTCTCGGCTCGACGCTCGTCGTCAACCTGCCGGGCTCGACCGGCGGCTGCCGCGACGGCTTCGCAGTTCTGCGCCCCGCGCTCGAGCACGCGCTCGAGCTGCTCGCCGACGATCCCACCGAGCACGAGCAGACGTGACCGCCGGTTCCGCGCCGGCGCCGCTTCCGGCGCGGTTAGCCCGACTCGTCAAGATCGAGCACACCGTGTTCGCGCTCCCGTTCGCCTACGTCGGCGCCTTCCTCGCGGTGAACGGCACACCGAGCGGACACGACCTCCTCTGGATCACGCTCGCCATGGTCGGAGCCCGTTCGCTCGCGATGGCGCTCAATCGGCTGATCGACGCCGGCATCGACGCGAGGAACCCGCGCACGGCCGGGCGCGAG
>JAICZB010000092.1 GCA_025933895.1 Thermoleophilia bacterium | reverse complement strand
GGCTGCATCGTGGACGACGAGGTACGCAGCCCGGTAGGCGCGCGGCCAGTGCAGCCGGTACAGCCGCTCCATCGCGTCGGCGGACCCACGCTGCGCCGCGCGGACCAGGGCTCGCTCGTCGGGGCTCGCAGCTCCAATGGCAGGAATACGCGTGAGACGGGCGGCGAGGTCCATGACCGTCGTAGACCTGCTTTAAAGCAGGTCTACGACGTGGCGGCGACGCGCCGTGGCACTTCTTGAACTTCTTGCCGGAGCCGCACCAGCAGGGATCGTTGCGGCCGATCTTGTCGAGCTCGCTCGCGACGACCGTCTGCGCCTTGGGCATGCCCTCCATGACCGCCTGCCCGCCGCCGGCCGCGGCGATCGCCTCCGCGCCCTGCGCGGTGTCGTGCTGGTACTGGAGATGGCCGTTCGTCGTCTGCGACTGCGGCTGCTGCAGCTGTTGCTGCGCCTCCTCCGGCGCGAGCTCCGCGTGGAAGAGGTGCAGCACGACCTCGCCGCGGATCGCGCGGCCGAGCTCGGTGAACCTGCGCTCGCCCTCGGCGGTGTACTCGACGCGCGGATCCTTCTGCGCCATCTGGCGGAGGCCGACGCCCTCGCGCAGGTAGTCCATGGTCTCCAGGTGCTCGCGCCAGCGGACGTCGACGACCTGCAGGATCACGAACCGCTCGAGCTCGCGCATCAGCTCCGGCGAGAACTCCTTCTCCTTCTCGTCGTAGATCGAGCGGGCGTCGCTCTGGAACTCCTCGATCAGCGCCTGCCTGTCCTGGACGTCGACGCCGTCCTCCTTCAGCTCGGCGACCGTGACGTCGGTGCCGTACAGCTGCGCCATCGCATTCGTCAGCGCCTCGAGATCCCACTCCTCCGCGAAGCCCTCGGCGGTGAACGTCTGCACGGTCTCCTCGACGATCTCGTCGATCCAGAGCTTCACCTGCTCGCTCATGTCCTCGCCCTCGAGCACCTGGCGCCGCTGCTCGTAGATGCGGCCGCGGTGCCGGTTGAGGACGTCGTCGTACTTGAGGACGTTCTTGCGCATGACGAAGTTCTGCTCCTCGACCTTCTTCTGCGCGCCCTCGATCTGCCGGGAGAGCATCTTGTGCTCCATGGGCTGGTCGTCCGGGATCTTGAAGCGCTCCATGATCGCCTTGATCCGGTCCTTGGCGAAGAGGCGGACGAGGTCGTCCTCGCCGGAGAGATAGAAGCGCGTCTCGCCGGGATCGCCCTGGCGGCCAGACCGGCCGCGGAGCTGGTTGTCGATCCGGCGCGACTCGTGGCGCTCGGTGCCGAGGACGTACAGGCCGCCGAGCTCGACGACACCCGGCCCGAGCTGGATGTCGACGCCGCGGCCCGCCATGTTCGTGGCGATCGTGACCGCGCCGCGCTGGCCGGCGTCCTTGATGATCTCGGCCTCGCGCGCGTGCTCCTTCGCGTTGAGGACGTTGTGCTTGACCCCTTTGCGGGTCAGGAGCTGGGAGAGGTACTCGGACGTCTCGACGGCGATCGTGCCGACCAGGATCGGCTGGCCCGCGTGTGAGCGCTCCTCGATATCGCGGACGACCGCCTCGAACTTCCCCTCCTTCGTCTTGAAGACCTGGTCGTTCTCGTCGGCGCGCGCGACGGGGACGTTGGTGGGGATCTCGATGACCTCGAGGTTGTAGATCTCGACGAACTCCTTCTCCTCCGTCTTGGCCGTACCGGTCATGCCGGCGAGCTTCTCGTAGAGGCGGAAGTAGTTCTGGAGCGTGATCGTGGCGAGCGTCTGGTGCTCCTCCTGGATCTTGACGCCCTCCTTCGCCTCGACCGCCTGGTGGAGACCCTCGCTCCAGCGACGGCCTTCCATGATCCGGCCGGTGAACTCGTCGACGATCTTCACCTCGCCGTCCTGGATGACGTAGTCGACGTCGAGCTGGTAAAGCGATTCCGCCTTGAGCGCCTGGTAGAGATGGTTGACGAGCTGCGTGTTCTCGGGCGCGTAGAGGTTGTCGATCCGAAGCGCGCGCTCGACCTTCGCCACGCCCTGCGGCGTCGGGCCGACCGTCTTGAACTTCTCGTCGAACTCGAAGTCGGCGCCCGCCTGCTCCGCCGCTCCCTTCGGATCTCCGGGCGAGGAGCGAAACGGGATGAGCTGCTTCGCGACGCGCGCGTAGTCGTAGTAGAGCTGGGCGGCCGTCTCGGGCTCGCCGGAGATGATGAGCGGCGTCCGCGCCTCGTCGATGAGGATCGAGTCGACCTCGTCCACGATCGCGTAGGGGTGGCCCCGCTGGACGAGGCCCTCCTGCGCGACCGACATGTTGTCGCGCAGGTAGTCGAAGCCGAACTCGGAGTTCGTCCCGTACGTCACGTCCGCGGCGTAGGCGGCCTTGCGCTGGTCGAACGGCATCATCGTCTCGATGTAGGCGACGGTCATGCCGAGCGAGTCGAAGACGGGCCGGTTCCATTCGGCGTCGCGCTGGGCGAGGTAGTCGTTGACGGTGACGAGATGCGCGCCGCGACCGGCAAGGCCGTTGAGGTAGAGAGCGAGACTCGCGACGAACGTCTTGCCCTCGCCGGTCTTCATCTCTGCGATGTCGCCCTCGTGGAGGACGATCCCTCCCATCAGCTGCACGTCGAACATGCGCTGGTTGGACGCGCGCTTGCGAGCCTCGCGAACTGCCGCGAACGCGTCGAAGACGAGCTCGTCGAGGGTCTCGCCGTTCTCCAGCCGCTGCCGGAACTCCCCGGTCTTGCCCTGGAGGTCGGCGACGGAGAGCTTCTCGTACTCCGGCTCGAGCGAGGTGATGTAGGCCGCCTGCTCCTGGAGCCGCTTGATGCGGCGGCCCTCACCGACGCGGAGGACCTTCTCGAGGTTCCCGATCTCCACGGGGCAAGGGTAGCGGCCTAGAAGGCTGTGACTCTGACCTCCCAGAGGTCGCCGTCGATGCGCAGCGCCTCGACGAAATAGCTCGCCCCGGCGGCTCGGCCGAGCTCCACGAGCTCGGGAGGGATCTCCGCATCGCTCGGCTCGCCGTCGACGCGAAGCTCTGCGTCGGCGCCGTTCCAGGAGAGCTCGAGCTTGTCGCCGGTCGGAAAGGGCACCATCGCGACCTGGATCCGTCTTGCGCCGACGGCCCACAGGTCGCCCTCCTGCCGAGACGCGGCCGCGCGGTACGGAGGATTGAGGTGGCGCTCGACGGCGTCCGCGAGCGGGGCGAGGTCTGCGTCTCCGGTCTCGTCGCTGACGATCACATCGCCGTCCGGGATGGTCGTGAACCTGACCTGATCGCCCGCGAGTCCAGGCGCTACGACCGTCACGGCCGCATCCCACTGCCTCGGGTCGACATGCGAGCCGTCAGGGAGCACGACCTTGCCGATCTTCGGCGTCCGGGCCTCGGCCTCCGGCTGCGGATCGCCGAGCGCCTGTGCCGGATCGAGGCCGGCCTCCCTCAGAAGACGCTCGTTGAGCGTCTCGCTCCGCCGGCGGAAGAAGCCCACTCGCGCTAGCTCTCGGTGATCTCCGCCTCGACCGGGTCCGCCACTTCGGGCTCCTCGAAATGCCTGCGGCCGTCGACGCGCTTGTCGTGCAGGTCCCTGACCTGGCGGACGAGCTTGTCGGAGAGCTCGTCGATCGCGGCCTTCATGTCCCGCGCGGCCTCGCGGGCGCGGAGCGTGTGGCCCTTCAGGTGGACGGTCGCCTCGGCGACCTGCGACTCCGCGATCGACGGGTTCCGCTCGACCGCGAGCTCGATCTCGACCTCCGTCAGCTCGTGCACGCGGCGATCGAGCTTCTGGAGCTTTCGCTCGACATAGCTCCGGATGGAGTCGTTCACCTCGAGGTTCTTGCCCTTGACGTGAAGCTGCATCGGCGCCTCCCTGTCGCTGCGTGTGGCAGTAGGTCCAACCCTACTGGCCTATCCCCGGCGGAGTGCGCGAGCGAACGCGATCGCATGGACGCGGCGGGCTCCCGCGGCGCGGAGGGCGGTGGCGGAGGCCGCGGCGGTGGCACCGGTCGTGTAGACGTCGTCGATCACCGCGACGCTTCGCGGCGCCGCGCCGGCCGCGCGGAACGCGCCTCGGACCGTCCGCCGCTCCGCCGCCGAGCTGCCGCGCTGGCGGCCGCCGCGGGTCCGCTCGAGCAGCGGCAGGCACGGCAGCTCCCAGATTGCGGCGAGCTCGAGTGCGAGCCGCTCCGCCGGGTTGTGGCCTCGCTCGAGGCGGCGGCCGCGGTCGGACGGGACGAAGGTCAGAGCTTCGACCGCGGGTGGAGGGACGCGCTCGGCGACGAGCTGCGCGGCATCGGCGGCGAGCCGCCGCAGCCCGCGCTCCTTCCACGCGTGGACGAGCCGGCGTGCAGCCGCGTCGTAGCCGACCGCGCCCCGCGCGCTGGCGAACGCGAGCCTGCGTCCCGCGCACTCGCGGCAGCGCTCGACCGGCCAGGCGGTCGGCGCGCCGCAGCGTATGCAGAGCGGCGGCTCGATCCTCGGCAGCTCGTCGCGGCACACGGCACAGAGCTGCCTCCCGCCGCTGCCGCAGACGACGCAGCGCTGCGGCAGGAGCAGGTCGAGCGCTCGCATCTCCCGACGCTACGTCCGCATCCGTGACGGCTTCGTGTCAGAAGAGCAGCGTTGCGAGCAATTCACGCAGGAGCGGGCGAGACCGCTCGAGATCCTCCGGCGTCTTCACCGGGACGAAGCGGCTGCGCGGCCCGCGGCGGGGCACGACGAGGAAGGTCGTCGGCACGAACGCCGAGAGCTCGTTCACGAGCCGCTCGAGCTGGACCGCCTTCCGGCCCTCCACGTCCTTCTCGACGTAGAACCAGGTGAGCGGGTGCCGCGCCTCGAGCGCGTCCACCTCGACCACGAGGCTGTTCGTGTTGAAGACGGGGAGCGCGTGCTGGTCGAAGCCCGGAGGGAAGCGGAAGCCCTCGACGATCTGCGTACGGCCGTTCACGCGCACCGGCGCCCCGCCCGGATCGCCTTCCGCCGGGGCGACCTCGACGGTGAGTGGATTGCCGGCGGCGCGGTGCGCGGCGAGCACGCGAGGATCGACACGCGCACCTAGGTTGTCGACGTTCGAGAGCATCAGCGTGCGGATACCGACGGCCCGAAGCTCCTCGACCGGCGCAAAGACCGCGAAATCGCCGTGGCCGGGGGTGTACGGCGACGGGCCCGGAAAGATGCTTCCGTCCGGCTCGAGGCGAAGCAGGACGGACTGGCTGAAGGTAATGACGTCGCCGCGGTCGCCCAGGTGCTCACGCGTCTCCTCGTCGGTCGCGAAGCTGTTCATCAGGACGACCGGAACGCCCGCGCGCTCGGCGTCCCGCAGCTTCCAGTCGAGGAACGAGACGCCGTCCACCGCCTCGACGAGGCCCTTGACCGTGCCGCCGAAGCGAGTGGCCATCCCGCCGTTGAGCACGGCGACTGCGACACCGGCGAAGTCGGGCTCGGCGTCCTCGGGCAGGCGCGCGAGGTCGTCGTCGCCGAGCGGCTCCAGCTCGCCGCGCACGAGGTTCGCGTCGCGCGAGATCTCGCCGCTCGCGACGCGCACTCGCAGCTCCTCGAACAGCCGCTCGTCGAAGCCGTACCGCTCGAGAATCTCGTCGACGCTCAAAACGAGAACGGCGGGCGGTGAACGCCGTGCTCGGTGACGATCGCGGCGATCAGCGCGGCCGGCGTCACGTCGAAGGCGGGATTGCGCGCCGGGAAGCGGCTCGTCACCTCGGCCGGGTCGCGTTCCTCGATCGGGATCTCCGAACCGTCGCGCGTCTCGCGGTCGACGGTCGACGTGGGTGCGACGACGTAGAACGGGATCTCGTGGTGCGCGGCGAGCACGGCGAGCGAGTATGTCCCGATCTTGTTGGCCGTGTCCCCGTTCGCGGCGATCCGGTCGGCGCCGGTGACGACGAGGTCGACCTCGCCGCGCGCCATGAGCGAGCCGGCCGCCGAGTCGGCGATGACGGCGTGCGGGATGTCCGCCTGCTCGAGCTCCCACGCGGTGAGGCGCGCGCCCTGGAGCAGCGGCCGCGTCTCGTCGACGAGCACTCGCTCGAGGAGGCCGCGCTCGGCAGCAGCGCGGAGCGCGCCGACCGCGGAGCCGTAGCCCCCGGTCGCGAGCCCGCCGGCGTTGCAGTGGGTCAGCGCGCGGGTGCCCGGCTCGAAGAGCTCGGCCGCGTGCGCCGCCATCCTCCGGCAGCGGTCGACCTCGTCCTCGTGCAGTACGCGTGCTCGTTCCGGCGTCGGCTCCTCGCGCATCTGCGCGAGCGCCCACGGGAGGTTGACCGCCGTCGGCCGGGAGCTCGCGAGGACGCGCTCCGCCTCGGCGAGGTCGTCTCCGCGGAGCGCTGCGAGCGCGAGGCCGTACGCGGCCGCGACGCCGATCGCGGGCGCGCCCCGCACGACCATGGTCCGGATCGCGTCGGCCACGTCCATCGCCGACGCGCAACGCACCTCGACCACGTCGTCCGGCAGCCGGCGCTGATCGAGCAGGACGACCGCCGGGCCGTCCTCCTCCAACCGAACGATCTGCTCGGGCCGCAACTCAGCCATGTCCCAAAGAGCCATGCCCCGGTGCCAGGCACCAGGACATGGCCCGAAAGGAGGTCACAGTTCGAGGGCGCCGCTCGGTTTGAGCCATTCCGTCCGCTCGCGCCTCTTGGGACATGTATCGGTGCCTGGCACCGGGGTATGTCCCGAATCGGCAGTGCGGTCGGCTCAGGTGCCCTCGTCCCACGAGGCCAGGTAGCGCGCCTGCTCCTCCGTGAGCCGGTCGATCTCCACGCCCATCGTCTCGAGCTTGAGGCGCGCGATCTCGCGGTCGATCTCCGGCGGCACCGGATACACCTTGCGGTCGAGCTCGCTCGCGTGCTGCGCGGCGTACTCGAGCGCGAGCGCCTGATTCGCGAAGGACATGTCCATCACGAGCGCCGGATGGCCTTCAGCGGCGGAGAGGTTGACGAGCCGGCCGTCGGCGACGAGGTACAGGCGCCGGCCGTCGGCGAGCGTGAACTCCTCGACGAACTCCCGCGCACGCCGCGTCTCGACGGCCATGTCCCGCAGTGCCGGGATCTCGATCTCGACGTTGAAGTGGCCGGTGTTGGCGAGGATCGCGCCGTCCTTCATCCGCTCCATGTGCTCGCGTGTGACCACGTGCTTGTCGCCGGTGGCCGTGCAGAAGAGGTCGCCGACCTCCGCCGCCCGCTCGAGCGGCAGTACCTCGAACCCGTCCATCGACGCTTCCAGCGCCTTCAATGGATCGACCTCGGTGATGATCACCTGGGCGCCCATGCCGCGCGCCCGCGACGCGACGCCGCGTCCGACCCAGCCGTAGCCGCAGACTACGAACCGCTTGCCCGCGAGAAGGACGTTGGTCGCGCGGATGATCCCGTCGATCGTCGACTGGCCGGTTCCGTAGCGGTTGTCGAACATGTGCTTGGTCTGCGCCTCGTTGACGGCGATGATCGGGAAGCCGAGCTTCCCTTCGGCCTCGAGGGCCTTGAGCCGGATCACGCCGGTGGTCGTCTCCTCGGTGCCGGCGATGATCTCACCGAGCTGCTCCCGCCGCGCCGAGTGGAGAACGCCGATCACGTCGGCGCCGTCGTCCATCGTGAAGTGCGGCTTGTGGTCGACGGCCGCCTCGATGTGCGCGTAGTACGTGTCGTTGTCCTCGCCCTTGATCGCGAACACGGACACGTCGTACTCGGCCACGAGCGCAGCCGCGACGTCGTCCTGCGTCGAGAGCGGGTTCGAGGCGCAGAGGACGACATCCGCGCCGCCCGCCTGGAGCGTCCGCATCAGGTTCGCCGTCTCGGTCGTCACGTGGAGGCACGCGGAGATGCGATGCCCGGCGAGCGGCTGCTCGCGCTCGAACCGCTCCCGGATCGCCGCGAGCACCGGCATCTGCCGGTCGGCCCACTCGATCCGCCGCTGGCCCTCTTCGGCGAGGGCGAGATCCTTCACGTCGTAGCGCTGCGTCGCTGCCATCAAATCCTTTCGGTTACGCGGCCCTCAGCAGCCGCTCGTGCTTCCGTTGCTCCCACTCGACCCAGCCGACCTGCTCGACATCGGCGAGCCAGCCGTCGATCGCCGCGCGGAGCTCCGGCTCCCGGCGGAGCCGTGCGGCGAAGGCGATGTCGCCGATCCCGAGACCGAAGCGGCTACGCAGCTCGGCGAGCGAGCGCAGCTGGTTCAGCTCGCGCAGGCCGTACAGCCGGTAGCCGGCGGCGGTGCGCGACGGGACGACGAGCCCCGCGTGCTCGAGGTAGCGGAGCATGCGGGCCGACCAGCCGGTGTGCTTCGCGGCGTGCCCGACCTGGAGCGCATCCATCGGCGCAACCCTAACACAGCCGTGTCAATCTTCGCGCAGGAAGTCGCGGAGCCGCTGCGCGGCGGCGGCAGCCTCGGCCGGCGGAGGCGGCCCTTCTCCCCGCCTGCGCAGCTGGAGATCGAGTGCCTTGTCCGG
>JAICZB010000290.1 GCA_025933895.1 Thermoleophilia bacterium | reverse complement strand
GAGACCGACCTCGCGGGCGCGCAGCGCTTCGCCGAGCGGCTCCGCCGCACGATCGAGGCACACTCGGTCGGAGAGATGCATACGAGCGCGAGTTGCGGGGTCGCGACGATGCTTCCGGAGGACACGGTGGAGGAGCTGATCGGGGCGGCCGACGAGGCTCTCTACCGGGCGAAGTCGAACGGCCGGAACCGGACCGAGAGCGCGCTCCGCGGGCCGCGCCCGGCCGCCGCCTGAGCGCGCAAGCGTTTTCGGAACACCCGCGTCGGACAGCCGAAGTCAGGTGGGGATCCTCTCGCACAGCAACGTCGGCGCTAAGTCCCACCGGCTGCTGCTCCTGACCGCGCTTGCAGTGTTGCTGTACCTCGGCGGCGGCGTGGGGATGGCGTACATCGCCGGCTTCGACCGGGTGTGGCACGCAGCCCAGCATCCGAGCTGGCCGTGGCTCGCCGCCTCGCTCGGCGGGGTCGCCCTCGCCTTCGTCGGCTACTACTTCGGCTACCGGGGAGTCGGGAGGATCGAGGGAGGCCCCGACGTCCTGACCCACGGCGACCGGCTGGCCGTTGTCGCAGCCGGCTTCGGCGGCTTCCTCGCGCACGGCGGCACCGGGATCGACCGCGCGGTGATGCGCGCCGCCGGCGGCTCGGAGCGGGAGGCCAAGGTGCGCGTGACGCTGCTCGGCGGGCTCGAGCACCTGATCCTGGCGATCCCCGGCAGCGTCGCGGCGATCGTCCTTCTCGTCCGGGGCGTGTGGAAGCCGCCGCTCGACTTCCTCATCCCGTGGGCCGTCGGGCCGGCCGTAGGCTTCGGCGTCGCCTACTGGGCGGCCGAGCGCTACCGCGAGCGTCTCCGTGGCCGCCCCGGCTGGCGCGAGAAGCTTTCGGTCCTCCTCGACGCGACCCACCTCATCGGTGCGATGTTCCGGAACCCGGTGCGCTATGGCAGCGCGATCTCCGGGATGCTCGTCTACTGGCTCGCCGACATGTTCGCCCTGTGGGCGGGGATGGCCGCCTTCGGATTCCGCATGAACGTCGCCTCGCTGATGGTCGCGTTCGGGACGGCGATGATCGTCACCCGCCGCACCGGGCCGCTCGGCGGAGCCGGCCTTCTCGGCATCGCGCTCGCAGCGACCGTCTGGTACAGCGGTGCGCCGTGGCCCGCCGCCGTCCTCGGTACCTACAGCTACCGCTTCTTCGCGCTCTGGCCGCCGCAGCCGCTCTCGTTCCTCATGCTCCCGCGCCTGCGCCGGCTGCTCGAGGACTCGCCGGACACCGACGCCGCGATGTCCGCGGAAGGCGACGCAGGCGAGCGCACCGACGAGCCGGCGCTGCAGCGCTAGTCGGGCAACTCGAGGACGATCGTGCTGTCGACGACGCTGACCGGGTAGGTCTCGACCGGCTCGGTGGCCGGCAGCGAGATCGGCCGGCCGGTCGAGAGCTCGAACTGCGAGCCATGCCGGGGGCAGACGACGCAGCACCGATCCTCGTCCCAGTCGCCCTCGCAGAGCGGCCCGTCGTCGTGCGAGCAGCGATCCTCGATCGCGTACAGCTCGCCGCCACAGTTGTAGACACCGACGAAGAGGCTCCCGTGGCGGACGATCTTCGTCGATCCGGGCGGGAACGCGTCGGCCGCAGCGACCTCGATCTCCGGCATCCGGCTAGCTGAGATCGAGCTCGTCGAAGCCGGCGAGGCCCTCGGGGAGCGGCGTCCCCTTCGCCTTGTGGAGCGCGACCTTGAGCGTCGTCAGGCCGAGCATCGCGCACTTGAGGCGCACGGGTGTGAGCGGGACGCCGATCTCGGCCAGCAGCTCGTCCTTGTCGAGCGCCGCGACCTGCTCGGCGGTGCGGCCCTTCGTCATCTCCATCAGCATCGACGTCGCCGCCTGGGAGATCGCGCAGCCTCGGCCGGAGAACTTCACGTCGTCGATCGTCTCGCCGTCCTCGCCGAACGCGACGTAGATCGAGACCTCGTCCCCGCAGAGCGGGTTCTGTCCCTCCGCCTCGGCGTCGGCGCCCTCGATCACCCCGTGCCCGCGCGGGTTCTTGTAGTGGTCGAGGATGACCTCGCGGTACAGGCTCTCGAGTCCCGCGTCACTCATGCGAACACCTTACGGACGGCGTGGAGACCCTCGACGAGCTGGTCGATCTCCTCGGGGATCGTGTAGAGGTAGAAGCTCGCCCGGTTCGTCGCCGCGACGCCGAGCTTCTGCATCAGCGGCTGGCAGCAGTGGTGGCCGGCGCGGATCGCGACGCCCTGCAGGTCCAGGATCTGCGCGACGTCGTGCGGGTGGATGTCCCCGAGGTTGAAGGACACGACTCCCGCGCGCCGCTCGGCGGGAGGCCCGTAGAG
>JAICZB010000130.1 GCA_025933895.1 Thermoleophilia bacterium | reverse complement strand
GCGGAAGATCATCGGTCTCGAGGAGGTCGCGACCCTGCCGCGCGACGAGGCGGTCGAGGCGCTGGTCATGCGCACGCGACGGTACGCGGCGTATCAGCGCAAGTGGCTGCCCCGTCTCGAGGGGCTCGCTATGGTCGCGGCGGACCGGCCGCCGGAGGAGACCGCAGCTGAAATCGTCGCGCTGGCACGCACACGGGAACATCTACCTCGTCCTTGAAGGCTCCGCCGCCGAGGTCGACCTGTCCGGCACGGACGGGGCGATCGAAGTCCTGTCCGTGGACGGGGATGACGTCACCATCGGCATCGTCAATCCCGACGGGTCCCGGGCGGAGATGTCCGGCAACGGCACACGCATCGCGGCCGCCTGGCTGATGGCCCGGACAGGAGCAGGGGAAGCGCGGGTGCACGTGGGAGCGAGGACGGTAGCCGTACGATGGACCGACGACGGCCTCTACGAATCCGAGCTGGGACCGGTGGAAGTGGGGCGGCCGGAGCTCGTCGACGGGATCGACCTGACGGCGGTCTCGGTCGGAAATCCACACGCCGTCGTAGTTGACGAGCCGAGCCGGATCGAGGAGCTCGGGCCCCGGCTCGAGCGACATCCACGTTTTCCCGAACGAACGAACGTCCAGGTCGTGCGGGTGGAGCGGCCCGGCGAGGTCACGGCGCGGGTCTGGGAGCGAGGCGTAGGGGAGACAGCGGCGTCCGGGACGAGCGCGGTCGCGGTCGCGGCCGCGACGCACGGCGACGGTGAAGTCGTGGTGCACTTCCCCGGCGGTGACCTCCGAGTCCGCCTCGCAGGCGGTCGCGCGTGGCTCACCGGCCCCGCGGAGCCTCTCGACGCATTGCCGGTCTCGCGCCCGGAAGTCGACACAGGGGAGTGACTCGTTCCGCGGTATCGTCGCCTCCGAGGGCGGAGGGAGAGCTACCCCGCCCTTTGGGTGGGGGAGTGGTGCGCATCTGGCCCCGAAAGCCCCACGGAAGCTGGCTCTCAGGTCCCGATCTCGAACTCCCGCAGAACGTCGTTCAGGCTGGTCTTGAGGTCGGTCTTCTCGCTGCGCCAGCCGACGACCAGTGCGCAGGCGACCTCGAACGTCCCCGCCGGGAACTCCTTGGGTCGCGTGCCCGGCACGACGACTGCCCGCGGCGGGACGTACCCCCGGTGCTCGACCGGCTCCGGGCCGGTCACGTCGATCACCGGCACCGACCCCGTCAGCGACACGTTCGGCGCGAGCACCGCACGCTCGCCGATCAGCACGCCCTCGGTGAGGATGCAGCGGGACCCGATGAACGCGCCGTCCTCGACGATCACCGGGCGCGCCTGCAGCGGCTCGAGCACGCCGCCGACGCCGACGCCGCCCGCGAGGTGCACGTCCGCTCCGATCTGCGCACAAGAGCCGACCGTCGCCCACGTGTCCACCATCGTGTTCGGGCCGACCCAGGCGCCGATGTTGACGTAGCTCGGCATCAGGATGACGCCGGGGGAGAGGAACGAGCCGTACCGAGCGGTCGCCGGCGGCACGACGCGCACGCCGCGCTCGGCGTGGTCGCGCTTGAGCGGGATCTTGTCGAGGTACTCGAACGGTCCGACCTCGATCGGCTCGACCTTGCGGATGCGGAAGTACTCGAGGATCGCCGCCTTCGCCGTCTCGTTGACGCGCCAGTCGCCGTCGACCTTCTCCGCGACCCGCATCTCGCCCCGGTCGAGCGCAGCGATCGTGCCGTCGACGTCCATCACGGAGCCTCTCGCAGGATCTCCGCGGCGCGCCCGCACTCCTCGAGCGTCGGCACGAGCGCGAAGCGGACGTAGCCCTCGCCGCTCGGCCCGAACATCTCGCCGGGTGAAACGATGATGCCCCGCTCGAGCAGCTCCGCCGGGTCCGGGCCGACGACCCAGAGGTACATCGTCGCCTCGCTCGCCACGATCTCCCAGCCGCGATCCTCGATCGCCGGGATGAGCACGTCGCGCTTCGCGCGGTAGCGCGCGCGCGTCTCCTCCACGTGGCGCTCGTCGTTCCACGCGGCGACCGACGCGCGCTGCACGAACTCCTGCGGCGCCGTCCCCACCGTCGGGCGGTAGGCCTTCAGCGCCGCCACGATCTCGGGCGGACCCGCGACGAAGCCGGAGCGGTAGCCGGTCATCGACGAACGCTTGCTCAGCGTCTGGAAGACGACGATGCGCGATTGGTCGGCGGCCTGGAGCGCCGAGCATGGCGGCTCGTCGAACCACAGCTCCGTGTACGCCTCGTCCGAGGCGATTACGAAGTCGTGGCGTCCCGCAGCCTCGGCGAGCTCGTCGTAGAACTCGCGGGGAGCGACGGCGCCGGTCGGATTGTGCGGGTAGTTGACCCAGATGAGCGCGACGTCGTCGTCGAGCTCGTCGAGAACCGGAAGGAAGCCTTTCTCGCGCCGCAGCGGCAGCGTCCGCACGCGCGCCCCGGCGAAGAGCGCGCCTCGCTCGTACACCGGGTACGCCGGCTCGCCGAACGCCACCACGCGGCCGTCCGTTCCGAGCACCTGCGCGAGCGAGAAGATAGCCTCCTTCGAGCCGTACGTCGGCACGATCTCGCGCTCGGGATCGACGGAGACGCCGAAACGCCGCTCGAGCCAGCCCGCGGCCGCCTCGCGCAGCTCGGGCAAGCCCTGGGCAAGCGGATACGGCGCGCGCTCCGGCAGTGCATCGACGAGCGCCTCGCGGATCATCGGGTCGGTTGGCTCGTTCGGATCGCCCTTGCCGAAGTCGATCACGTCGACGCCCGCGGCAAGCAGTCTGCGCCGCTCCTCCTCGAGCCGCGTGAACGGGTAGACCGCCATCTCCGCCAGGACCGGATTGATCACGAGAGGAACCTAGCCAGCGTCTCGTACACCACGTGCAGATTCGCGATCGGGATCTGCTCGTCCTGCCGATGCGCGTACCTCGTCGCGCCCGGGCCGAAGTTGATTGCGTCGATACCCTGCTCGGCGAACTGCGCGACGGGTGTCCACGCCTGCTTCGGCGCGATCTCCGGCACGAGCTCACGGAGCCGCTCGACGAGCGGGTTCCCGAGTGAAGGCGGAGCCGACGGCGAGTTGTGGAGGACTCGCAGCTCGCCGTCCGGCAGGAGCTCGCGCAGCCGCTCCTCGGCCTCGTCGCGCGAGCGACCGGGTGCGAAACGGAAGTTGATCTCCGCCGCCGCCCGCGCAGGCACGACGTTCTGGGCGATCCCTCCCTCGACGCGGACCGCGCTCACGACCTCGCGATACACGAGGCCGTCGAGCTCGACCTCTCGCGGCTCGAGCGGCGTGAGCGGCGCAAGCCCGTCGACGAGGGTGTGAATCGCGTTGCTGCCTGTCCACGGCCGCGCGGAGTGGGCGCTCTCGCCGTGGAACTCGATCTCGGCCTGGAGGTTCCCGAGACAGCCGGCATGGAGGATCCCGTCCGTCGGCTCGAGCACGACGCCAAGCTGGGTTCCCGCGAGGACTCCGCTCCCGAAGACCGCCGGCAGTGGACTCTCCTCGAGGGCGACCTCCTCGCGCGTGAAGAAGACGTACCGCGCGGGGACGGCCGCGCGTGCGAGCTCGAGCATCACCGCGATGCCGCCCTTCATGTCGCTAGCGCCGAGCCCGTGCACGGCGCCGTCGGCGATCCGGCCCGGCAGGTTCCCCTGCGCCGGAACCGTGTCGACGTGGCCCGCGAGCGCGACCGGCGCTTCCGCGTCACCCCAGACGATCGCCTCGCCGTCGTCGTACAGCGGCTCGCCCGGCAGGAGGCTTCGCACGAGCTCCATCGCCGCCTGTTCGAGGCGGCTCTCGGAGGGGACGTCGACGAGCTCGAGCGTCCGGGCCGCGAGGTCGGAAGCGGGCATGGCAGGAGTCATAATGACCGGCGGATGGCGACCAGAGCGCCCGATCGCTCGTGGGCGGCAGAGCCCGAGCGCGGGCTCGTCCTTGCCGTGCTCGCACCTGGAGCCGACGGCGCCGACGAGCTCGCGGAGCTCGAAGAGCTGGCGCGCACGGCGCGCGTCGAGCCGGTCGGCCGGGTCGTGCAGCACCGGCGGCTGCCCGACGCTCGCACGTACGTCGGCAAGGGCAAGCTCGAAGAGCTGAAGCACGCGTACGGCGAGGCCGCCGCGGAGGTGCTCATCGTCGACGACGAGTTGAGCCCGCCGCAGCAACGGGCGCTCGAGAACGCACTGCAGGCACGCGTCGTCGACCGCACGCAGCTCATCCTCGACATCTTCGCGGAGCACGCCGTGACCGCCGAGGGGAAGCTCCAGGTCGAGCTCGCGCAGCTCGAGTACAACCTCCCGCGGATGCGAGGGATGTGGCAGCACCTCGAGCGTCTCGGCGGCGGCACCGGCGGCCTCGGAGCCGGCGTCGGGACTCGCGGCCCCGGCGAGTCGCAGCTGGAGACGGACCGGCGCCTCGCGCGGCGGCGCGTCACGCTCCTCCGCCAGAGGCTCCGCAAGCTGAGCCGCCAGCGCGACATCCGCCGCAAGGAGCGGCGCCGCACCGAGACGCCGACGGTGGCGCTAGCCGGCTATACGAACGCCGGCAAGTCCACGCTGCTCAACGCTCTCACCGACGCCGGCGTCTCCGTTCGCGACCGGCTGTTCGAGACGCTCGACCCGACGACACGCGGCTTCGAGCACGAGGGGCGCCGCTACCTCGTGACCGACACCGTCGGCTTCGTCCGCCGCCTGCCGCACCAGCTCGTCGAGGGCTTCGCCGCGACGCTCGAGGAGACGCTCGTCGCCGACCTCGTCCTCCACGTCGTCGATGGGTCGGCGTCCGAGCAGCAGCTCGTCGAGCAGATCGCCGCCGTCGACGAAGTCCTGCGAGAGATCGGCGCGAACGAGCTGCCCGTGGAGCTCGTCGTCAACAAGATCGACGCCGTCGACACGCTCGGCCGGCGGCGACTCGCGAACCGGTACCCGGACGCGCTCCAGATCTCCGCGCTCACCGGCGAGGGCCTCGGGGAGCTTCGGGCGCGCATCGCCGAGCGCTTCGGCGAGCGGTTCGAGCACGTGCGGCTCCTCCTGCCGTACGACGAGGGAGGACGCCTGAACGAGCTCTACGCGCTCGGCGCCCCGATCGACGAGCGGGAGGACACGGCGGAAGGCGTGCTCGTCGTCGCGCGGCTCCCGCGCCGCGAACTGCACCGCTTCGCGCCCTACCTGATCGCCGAGGAATCCCCGCGCCGGCGCCGGACGGGAGCGTGACCGAGCTCCCCGTGAAGCGCCTCGCCGCCGGGGCGACGCTGCCGACCCGCGCGTACGAGGACGATGCGGGTCTCGATCTCTCCGCGTGCGAGCGTGTCGAGCTCGGACCGGGGGAGCGAGCCGTCGTCTCGACCGGCCTCGCCGTCGCCATCCCGGAGGGTCATGCCGGGCTCGTGCTGCCGCGCTCCGGTCTCGCGGTGCGCCACGGGATCGGGAAGGTCAACGCGCCCGGTTTGATCGACTCCGGCTACCGCGGCGAGCTCAAGGTCGTGCTCCTCAACACGGACCGGAACGAGCGGTTCGTCGTCGAGCCCGGAATGCGGATCGCCCAGCTCGTCGTCGTCCCGGTGGCCATGACCGAGCCGAAGGAAGTCGCCGAGCTCCCGGCGAGCGAGCGCGGCGAGCGAGGCTTCGGCAGCTCCGCCCACTGATGCCGCTGGAGCCGCGCATCCGGGTCTCGGCCGTCCTCCGCTGGGAGGACCGCTTCCTTCTCTGCAGGCACGAGAAGTCGGGACGGGGCGAGTACTGGCTTCTGCCGGGTGGGGGAGTGAACACCGGCGAGAGCCTCGTCGAGGCGCTGCGGCGGGAGCTGGAGGAGGAGGTGGCGATCGGCGACGACCTCACGTTCGAGGGGCCGGTCGCCGTGGTCGACTCGATCGCGCCGAAACGCGCCTTCGTCGGCCGCCACGTCGTGCACATCATCTTCGCCGCCGACCTCTCCGGCCGCTCGCTCGAACGGGTCACGTCGACTGACGCGGCCGTGCGCGGACATCGCCTCTTCGATCCCCGGGAGCTCGACGACGTCGTGCTCCACCCGCCGATCCAGCGCTTTCTCGGCCGCTGGCAGCCCGGCGACCCGGCCGTGTACCTCGGCGCGCTCTGGGCGCCCTAGCTCGAGCAGCCTTACGCGCCGGTCGACCCAGCGGCTGCGAGCGAGAGCGAGGAGGACTGCGAGCCCGACGATGAGCTCCAGGATGCGAAGCCCGGCTGCGCCCACGCCGCCGTGCGTGAAGCCGAGCATGAGCGACGCGGCGACGGCAGCGAGGCCCGTGTTCCCGGCGAGCATGAGCACAAGGACGATCCGTCGCCGCACCGGGTGCTGCACGGCAGGGAGATCAGGACGACTACGAGCAGTGAGGCGATCGCGAACATGCGCCTCGAGTAGCCGGCGCGGCCGGTCGTACGGCGCGGTCGGAGCGGGTAGTTTCAGGCCGGTGCCACCGCCGCTCAGACGAGTCTCGATCCAGGGCTATCGCGCCGCGCGGGAGCTCGAGCTCTCGCCGGGCTCCGTGTGCGCGCTCGTGGGGGAGGCGTCGAGCGGCAAGTCCACGGTTCTGACGGCGATCTGGACGCTGCTCGAGGCGGCCGCGCCGCCGCCGACGATAGACGACGTCGCCCGGGACGGAGCAGGAGGCCGGATCAGGCTCGAGGCGGACGTTGCGAGGGGGACGATCTTCCTCGACGCCCGGCCGCCCGACACGCTGAATCTGAACCGCGCGGGCGCGCCGCCGGTCCTCTTCCTGCCGGCGAACCTCCGCTCCCGGACGCTCGTCGCGCCGGCCACGGGTAGCGGCGCCGCCGAGGTCGCGGAGCTGTTTCAGCCGCCGGCGGTCGATCGCCACTGGGCGGCGCCGGACGGTGGGCTCGCGCTCGTCGCCGGCATGGAACGGTTGCTCGGCTCCAACCTGCGCCACTTCGTCCTTCTGATCGAGGAGCCGGAGCTCTACCTCAGCCCGCACGCCCAGCGCCGCCTCTACGGGCTTCTGCGGGCGCTCGCGCAGGCG
>JAICZB010000226.1 GCA_025933895.1 Thermoleophilia bacterium | reverse complement strand
TCGCAGGAAGCGGATCAGCCCGGGCGTCAGCGCATCGCGGTCGCGCTTGACCTCAGGCGTCCAGTGCGAGAAGCCGTGCACGGCCACCGGAAGCACGAACAGGAAGACGGCGAACGCGGCCGTGATCCCGCGCACACGCGCGCCCGCGGGCAGCCGCGGCCCCCGCCGCTGCCACGCGAGAACGGCACCGATGACGAGCGCGGCGATGCCGCCGTACAGCGCGATCCAGACGACGATCGCCGGAGCGGTGCGCGGGGCGCGCAGGCCGTAGTCGCCCGCGTATGCGACCTGGAGCCAGATCCCGGAGGCCAGCCCGCCGACGAGCGCGAGCGTCCGGGAGAAGCGGGCCACGATCGCGGCCCCACCGGCGAGAGCCACGGCGAACGGGATGAAGCCGGACGCGCGCCGCGACTGCGAGAGCGAGACGGCGTCCGAGAAGTGCGGGAACACAAGCGGCCACAGCTCGATCCCGAGCACGGCGACGGTGCCGCCGAGCACGAGCGCGCTCCATCGCCGCTGCCGGGCGAACAACGCGAGCGGCGCCAGGAGCAGCGCGAGGACCGCCACGCCGCCGTTTCGGTCGATGCGCGCCGGCGCGAGGTTGTAGCGCGACAGCGAGTGCACCACGAGATCCCTGCCGTAGTGGTGCAGGTTCTGGGCGAGCTGGGCCGGCCCCGGGGAAACGGGAATCGTCTGGTCGACGACCGGGCGGAGCCAGAGGAACGCGAGCGCCATCGGCACCCCGAAGACGGCGAACGCGAGCACGCCGTTCCGCAGGTCGCTGCCCCGCGTGAGCAGCGTCCGCGCGATGACGAAGGCTCCCAGCGGGATCGCGAGGAAGAGCGCGTACGTCGGGTGGACGAGCGCGATCGAGCCCGAGGCGGCGGCGAGCATGATCGCGACGGGCCAGGACGGCTTCCTCACGAAGTAGAAGAAGAGGGCGATCGCGGCCGGCACGAGCAGCTGGGTGGCGACGGTCGACGGCTCCCAGAGGAAGCGGTAGACGCCTGCATGGCCCGGCGCGAACACCTTGTACCCGAGCTGCCCGAGCACGACGGCGAGCCCGAGCCCCGTCGAGCGGAAGATCGCCCAGCCCATCTCGAATGCGAGGACGAGCGCGAGCGGCGCGAGCAGGCTCGACTCGTGCGCGGCGACGCTCGACGGATCGACCCCGGCGAGCCGCGCCACGAGCGCCAGCCAGGCGTGCCAGAGCGGGAACGCGTAGCCGGGATGGAGCCCGCCGTGTGCGAACTCGCCCACGTCGCGCAGCGAGATCGACGAGAGCGTGTCGAGCTTCCGGATGCGGCCGAGGTGGAAGAAGACGTCGCCGGTGAAGGCGCCCTGCACGAACCAGATGCCGGCACCGAGCCCGATCCCCGCCAGGACGAGGGCTCCGCGCGTGAAGCGCGCGGCTCCGGGCAGGCGCACGCCTTCCGGGTGACGGCCCGTGAGCGACCAGACGAAGGCGAGCGCGCCCGCTCCGAGCAGGAACGCGAGCGTGACGTTCAGCGAGGCGCCGAGGGCGACCGTCAGCGCGAGCCCGACGCCGACGAGCGCGACCGACGCCGCGAAGGCGGCCGCCGCGCCCCGCTGACCGAGACACCGCGCGACGAGCGTCCCCGGGAGTAGGACGACGAGGGTCGAGGCCGCGAGCCGCACCCAGAGCCCGAATCCCGTTTCCGGCAAGAGCCGCGAGATTCCTAGGACTGCGGCGACCGCAGCGGGCGTGACGAGCCGCCACGCGACATCCGCCGGCGCAGGCAGCACCGCCGGCCTTCGCATCTCGATGACGGGATTCGCGAGCCAGTTCATCGCGCCGCTCCCGCAACCGCGCGCGTGCGCACTCCCTCCCACGCGACGATCGCGGCTCCCGGGAGGGCGACCGCGACGGTGACGACGAAGAAGAGGAAGCCGGCCGAGAAGGCGCGGTCGGCCGAGACTCCGAGAGCGCCGAGGAAGCTCACGAAGAACGACTCCCGCACGGCGAGCCCGTTGATCGTGAACGGCACGAGCATCACGAGGAAGAGCAGCGGCCCCATCACGTAGTACGGCCGCGGCGAGAGGTCGACGCCGACGGCCTTCCCGGCGCACCAGATGGCGAGCACGCGTGCGGCCTGCACCGCGACCGTGAGCGCGAACGCCCAGCCGAGCACCCGGAGCCTCTTCCGGTAGGCGTGGAGCGCGAGATAGACGTCCCGCAGGATCGCCTCGGCGTGCAGCCGGTGCAGCACGGGCCGCAGCCCGTGCAGTACCGGGTGGAGGCGCGTCGAGAAGAGGACGAACGCTCCCGCGACGCTGCCGACGACGAAGGCGAGCTCGACCCAGACGTAGCCGCCGACGGAGTAGCGGCCGACGGCGAGCGCGAAGCCCGTAGCGGCGAGGAGGAGCGTCGCCGCGCCGCCGAGGGCGCGTTCGAGGAGGACGGTTCCCGCGACCGGACCGCGCGAGCCGGGATGCCTGCGGGCCGTCTCGTAGATGCGCGACGCGTCGCCGCCGAGCGAGGTCGGCAGCACCTGCGCGGCGGCGTAGGAGACGAACGTCGTACGGACGAGCCAGCCGAGAGGCTCGCGGACGCCGCTCGAGGCGAGGAGCCTGAGCCAGCGCCAGGAGAGCGGCCAGACCGACGCGACCCAGATCGCGCAGGAAGCGAGCCACCAGCCGACGCTCGCATGCGCGAGGACATGGCCCGTCTGGCCAAGGTCGATGCGCCAGAGGATGTAGGCGGTGGCGAGACCGGTGACGGCGAGGGTCGCGGCGGTGCGCACGGCGCGGGAACGGATCACGCTGTCAGAGCCACCTTCACCCGTCCGCGAGTGTAGTGGCACCTCCCGAAGTACCATCGCGCCGTGCCCGACCCCCGGACGCAGATCGTCGCCGACGCCTACGACGACATGGGCGAGACATTCGCCGCCTGGCGCGAGCGGATCGTCGGCGACCCGCGCGACGAGTGGGCGAACGAGCTCGTCTCCAGGCTCGAGGACGGCTCACGCATTCTCGAGCTGGGTTGCGGAGCAGGTTCGCCCGAGACCAAGCGGCTCGCGCAGCGCTTCGCGGTCACGGGCGTGGACATCTCGCCGCGCCAGGTCGAGCGGGCGCGCGCGGCGATTCCGGAGGCGGAGTTCGTCTGCGCGGATTTCAGCGAGCTCGAGCTGCCGATCGGCTCGTTCGACGCGGTCGCCTCCTTCTACGTCTTCAACCACGTCCCGCGCGAGCTCCTCGGGCCGTTGCTCGCGAGTATCCACGGCTGGCTCGTTCCCGGCGGCTGGCTGCTGACGGCTTTCGGACAGTCGGACAACCCCGGCTGGACCGGCGAGTGGCTCGGCGCACAGACGTTCTTCGCCGGGTTCCCGCCGGAGGTGAACTCGCGGCTCGTCCGCGAGGCGGGCTTCAGGATCGAACGGGACGAGGTCGTCACCTTCGAGGAGCCCGAAGGCCCGGCGAGCTTCCAGTGGGTGCTCGCGCAGGCATGACCACGATCCTCGTCACCGCCTGCGGTGCGCCGGGAGCGGCGCGGCTCCTGCGCGCGCTGCGCGAGAACGGCGAGCGGGAGGTGCGGCTCGTCGGCGTGGACATGTCCGAGCGGGCGATCGGCCGCCACCTGTGCGACGCGTTCCATCTCGTGCCGCCGGGCGCGGATCCGACCTTCCCCGAGGCGCTGCTCGCGCTCGTGGAGAACGAAGACGTCGACGTCGTCCTGCCGGAGTCCTCGCACGACCTGCACCACCTCGCGCCGCGCCGCGGCGAGTTCCCGGTTCCCGTGATGATCTGCGGCCCCGACGCGGAGCGGCGCTCGAACGACAAGGGCGAGACGTTCGAGTCGTGCCGGCGGATCGGCGTAGGCGCTCCCGACTTCCGGCGTGTCACCGGCGCGGCCGAGGTCGAGACGGCGGCACGCGAGCTCGGCTATCCGGACAACGCGGTGTGCTTCAAGCCGGTCTTCTCCTCCGGCTCGCGCGGCTTCCGCGTGCTCGATCCGACCGTCGACCGTACGCACCAGCTCCTCAACGAGCGCCCGGGCGCGCTGGCGATGCGGCTCGAGGAAGCCGTCGAGCTGCTGCCGGACGACGGCCTCGACCTGCTCGTGATGGAGTTCCTCACCGAGCCCGAGCGGACGGTGGACGGCATCGCCGACGGCAGCAGCATCGTCCTGCAGGCCACGCGCACGCGCGAGTCGGTGCGCTGCGGGCTCG
>JAICZB010000106.1 GCA_025933895.1 Thermoleophilia bacterium | reverse complement strand
GAGGAGTGGTCGGTGACGATCACGACGCAGTCGTGGGCCTGCGGCTCGTAGGGGACGGAGGACAACTCGACGCCCTCCTGGTGGACGCGCGGCACGTGCGGGTCGTGGTACGAGACCTCGGCACCGGCGTTCTGCAGCAGCGAGATCAGCTTGAGCGCCGGCGACTCGCGCATGTCGCCGATGTCGGGCTTGTACGCGACACCGAGCACGAGGATCCGCGAGCCCTTCATCGCGCGCTCCGCGTGGTGGTTCAGCGCCTGGGAGACGAGCGACCGGCAGAAGTACGGCATCTCCTCGTTGACCTTGCCGGCGAGCTCGATGAACTCCGTGTAGAAGCCGAACTCCCGCGCCTTCCACGTCAGATAGAAGGGATCGACGGGGATGCAGTGGCCGCCGAGACCAGGCCCGGGGCTGAACCGCATGAAGCCGAACGGCTTCGTCGCGGCGGCGTCGACGACCTCCCAGATGTCGATCCCCATCCGGTCGCAGAGGATTGCGAGCTCGTTGACGAGCGCGATGTTGACCGAGCGGAAGATGTTCTCGAGCAGCTTCGTCAGCTCGGCCGCCTCGGGGCTCGTCACCTCGTGCACGGTGTCGATCGCGCGGCTGTAAAGGGCGGCAGCGCGGCGCGTACACTCCGGCGTGATCCCGCCGAGCACCTTCGGCGTCGTCTTCGTAGTCCAATCCTCGCGGCCGGGGTCGACTCGCTCCGGCGACATGGCGAGGAAGAAGCCTTCGCCCGCGCGCAGGCCGCTTCGCTCCTCGAGGATCGGCTGCAGCACCTCGCGCGTCGTTCCCGGCCACGTCGTCGACTCGAGCACGACGAGCTGGCCCTCGCGCAGCACCTCGCTGAGACGGCGCGCGGCGCCCTCCACGATCGAGAGGTCGGGCTCGCGCTGGCGGGAGAGCGGCGTCGGCAGCGCGATCAGGACGGCGTCCGCCTCGCGCAGCTTCTCGTAGCTCGTCGTCGCGTGGACGAGGCCGCTCTCGACGAGAGGCGCCAGCCGGTCGCTCGGGACGTCGTCGATGTGCGACTCGCCGCGGTTGAGGGCGGCGACGACGTCCTCGACCACGTCGACGAGGAGAACGCGGCAGCCGGCCTCGGCGAACGTGGCTCCGAGAGGCACGCCGACATAGCCCGCGCCGAGCACACCGACGTCGTAAGGGGCGCCCTCAGCCATGGCCGCGGGCAAGGCTAGCTGCGACCCGTTCCGCGGCGCGCCCGTCTCCGTAGAGCGGCGGGCGATCCTCGGGCATCCGCGCCGCCGCGACCGCGGCCGCCAGCTTCTCGGGATCGTCGTCCACGAGGACGTTCGCGCCGAGCTCGACCGTGTCCACCCACTCGGTCGAAGGCCGCGCGGTCACGCAGGGGACGCCGTACCAGTACGCCTCCTTCTGCAGGCCGCCCGAGTCGGTGACGAGGACGCGCGCCTGCGAGACGAGCGCGGCCATGTCGAGGTAGCCGACCGGCGCGAGCAGCTCGACGTTGGGCGGCATCTCATCGAGCGCGGCCCGGGTACGTGGATGCGCGGGAAAGAGGACGCGTTCGCCGATCCGGCCGAGGCCGTCCACGATCCGCGCCAGCCGCTCCGAGCGGACGTTCGCCTCGCGGTGGATCGTCGCGACTACGTAGCCGCCGGCCTCGAGATGGTGCTCGGCGAGGATCCGCGACCGCTCGCGCGCGATCGGGGCGAGCCGGAAGCAGGCGTCCGCCATCACGTCGCCCACGACTTCGATGCGGCCGGGGACTCCCTCGGCGAGCAGCGTCTCGCGCGAGCGCTCGTCCGGGCAGAGGAGGAGGGCGGCCATCGCGTCGACCGCGATCCGGTTGTGCTCCTCCGGCATCGACAGGTCGCCGCTCCGCAGACCCGCCTCGACGTGCGCGACCGGGACGCCCGCGTCGCCGGCCGCCTCGGCGCCCGCGCGCGTCGAATTCGTGTCGCCGAAGACGAGCGTCCAGTCGGGACGCTCCCGTGCGAGCACCTCGGCGATGGCGGGCCGCATCGTGTCGGCGTCGGCGGTGTGGAGGTCGAGCCGGTGGCGCGGCTCCGGCAGTCTGAGCTCCTCGTAGAAGACGTCGGAGAGCTCGGGATCCCAGTGCTGGCCGGTGTGGAGACCGGCCTCCTCGATGCCGGCCTCGCCGAGCGCGGCGCTCACGGGGCCCGACTTGACGAACTGCGGACGGTTCCCGACGACGGACAGGACCTTCACCGGAGCGAGGCTACAATGGCCCGCCACTCTGTTCGATCTTTGGGGCCGTTAGCTCAGCTGGTAGAGCAGGGGACTCTTAATCCCAAGGTCGCAGGTTCGATCCCTGCACGGCCCATGCACCACGAGCGGGCGCAATAGCAGACGAGACAACGAGTCCCGGGATCCGAGCACTCTCGAAACACGATCGAGGCCAGGCAGCACCCCGCGAATACCAAGGTCACTGGGCAAGGACCTCGTTGCGCCCGAGCGCGAAGTCGTCGCGGTAAGCCGGAACTCGAAGATCTTGAGTAGCCCGTACGGGTCAACCGGGGGACACGCTTAATCGTTGAGCGCTACTGCTGCGCGCGGCTGATGGCGAAGAGATGACCGGCGCGATCATCGTCGACAGTCCCTGCCAATCGGCCTGTCAAGGAGACCCTACGGGTTCACCGCGCCAACTGGTGCCCGCTAGGCGTTGACCGTGTCGGTGCCGGGCGGCCCAGGGAGAATCGTCGGAACGTACTCGAGCAGTTGGATGCGACCGTCGAACGTGCGGCTGCTGATCATGTCGAGAGCAACGTCGGGATAGCCGTCGTAGATCCGCTCCCGGCCACTGCTTCCGGTGATGACGGGAAAGAGGACCAGGCGGAAGCGGTCCACCAGGCCCGCGTTGAGGAGAGAGCGGCACAGGGTGAGGCTGCCGATGGTGCGCATGGACTTGGAGTCCCTCGCCTTCATCTCCCGCACGGCCTCAACTGCGTCTCCGGCCACGAGTTGGGTGTTCGCCCAACCGAGGGGCTCGCTCAACGTTGTCGAGAAGACGACCTTGGACATGCCGGCCAGGGCGTCGGTGCCGGGCTCGTTCGCTGCGGCGAATCGCGACATGACGCGGTAGGTGGTTGCGCCCAGCAGGACCGTGAAGTCCGCTTCGGGCTGCTCTCCTAACCACGCGAGGTACTCGGGTCCTTGGAGCCCCCACCAGCCCGGCCAGCCGTCGGCAGCCGCGTAACCATCGAGCGAGGTGATGAAGTCAACGAGGAGTTCCGGCATCGTGGTCTCCTTGTCGCGGATGTCAGGTAGGAACAACGGCTAGGACGTGCCTCGCGGCGAGAACTCATCGCCGGCATGCACCCGATTCGGCGATCCGATCGCAACGCACGGCGCAGCATTCGGGTGCGCTACCGTGCGGTCAGCGTCCCGTGTTCTGATTCCCGCACGCGCCCGCTTGCCGTTTCCGGGGGAATCACGACGGGGAGAGCGACATTATGAGGACGAGCCTGAAGCGGGTTCTGGATTTTCCGCGCACGGCGACCAACGAGAGATTTCGAGAGCCGGCGTTGGTGCGCGGCGGCCTGCAGCAGCCCCGGCGAATGACGCGGCCGCGGGGCTAGCGCGTGCGGACCGCGATTGTCTCCACGTTTCCGCCGCGTGCCTGCGGGATCGGCACCTTCTCAGCCGACCTGCGCGCGACATTGACCGGCACGGGCATGGTGACGGTCGCCGATCTCGTCGCGGTCGTGCATGAGCCGTCGAGCCCACAGCGGCGGGGCCTGCTCGCGACGATCGTGCAGGCCGTGCGCGGCGACTATGTCCGGACTGCTCGGATGCTGGGACGTCTCGATGTCGATGTCGTGTTGCTTCAGCACGAGTTCGGGATCTTCGGCGGCCGTGACGGGGAGTACGTGCTGTCGTTTGCGCAAGAACTGGCCCAGCCTCTCGTGGTGACCCTGCACACGGTGCTGTCGGAGCCCACACCGCACCAGGCGGACGTGCTGAGGGAGCTGTGCGCCGAGGCGGAGCTCGTGATCGTGATGACGGACACGGCGCTGCGGTTGCTGGTCGAGTCGGGCGCTTGCTCGGAGGAGAAGGTGCGCGTGGTGCCGCACGGAGCACCGGTGCGGATCGCCGAGCGGGCGGCAGGTGGGCTTCGGGCCCGGCGGTCAGGGTCGTCTGGCGTCCCCGACCCTTTCCGGCTCTCCACGTTCGGCCTGATCTCGCCCGGCAAGGGACTGGAGACGGTGCTCGAAGCGCTACCGCGGATGATCGAACGGCACCCGGAGATCGTCTACACGATCGCCGGCCGCACCCATCCGGACGTCTCGCGTAGGGAGGGGGAGCGGTACCGGCTGATGCTCGAGCGGCGTGTGCTCGAGCTCGAGCTTGGTGATCATGTCGAGTTCGACGATCGGTTCCTGTCGATCAACGAGCTCTCGGACCTGCTCGCTGCAACCGACGTCTTCCTGACGCCGTACGGAAGCCGGGAGCAGATCGCCTCCGGCGCACTCACGTTCGCGATAGCTGCCGGCTGCGCTGTCGTCTCTACCCCCTACTGGTACGCACAGGACATGCTCGCTTCGGGGGCGGGGCTCCTCGTGCCGTTCTACGACCCGGAAGCGCTCGCCAACGCGGTCTGCAGCTTTATCGAGCGGCCGGACACGCTGATGGCGGCGCGCACCGAAGCCCAGCGAATCGGCTCGACGCTTGCGTGGCCGGCCGTCGCAAAGGCCACTGCTCGCGTCCTGCAGGAAGCCGACGAGCTTGCGCCGCGGCGACGGCCCGCCGGCGTCGCCGACCTACACCTGACGAGCCTGCGCACCGATCATCTGCTCACGCTCGCCGACGATGTCGGCATCGTGCAGCACGCGCACGGAATCATTCCCAACCGCAGCAGCGGCTATTGCGTCGATGATGTCGCCCGGCTGGCGGTCGTCTCGCTAGCACTTGCAACGCGCGGAGACGAGCAGGTCTGGACGTCGAATCTCTACCGCTCGCTCGCCTTCCTTCAAGCGGCTGCTGAGGACGGCGGGATGCATAACTTCATGGGTTACGACCGCCGCTGGCTCGACGAGCCGCACGTTGGCGACCACGTGGGACGTTCGATCTGGGCGCTCGGGGACATCCTTGCCACGGCGTGGATACCCGCCGTCGTGCGACCGGCGCGCGACCTCCTCGACCGGCTCGTCGGCACGCTAAGCGATGACGTTTTCCCGCGAACGGCGGCCTATGCCGTGCTCGGCCTCTCCCGCCTCGACGCCGACCGGCGCGAGCCCGCCGCGCACCGGCAGCTCGAACGATTCGTCGAGCAACTCGCCGAGGCCTACGAGCGCACCCGCACGGACGAATGGTGCTGGTTCGAAGACGAGCTCAGCTACGACAACGCTCGGCTGTCGCAGGCACTCCTCACCGGCGGCTACGCGCTTGGCCGGCCGGAGCTCGCCGAGCTCGGACTGGAGTCGCTGCGCTGGCTCGGCGACGAGTGCGGGCTCGACGAGAACGCGCTCCGGCTTCCGGGTCACCGCGGCCGCCGCCGTGGCGAGCCGGCGCCTGGCGCCGGCGACGAGCAGCCGCTCGACGCCGCCGCGCTCGTCGAAGCCGAGCTGAGCGCCTTCGCTGTCACTCACAAGGCCGAGCACGGAATCCGGGCGATTCGAGCGTTCGAGTGGTTCCTGGGCCGCAACCGTCTGCAGAAGCCGCTCTACGACTTCGCGACGGGCGGCTGCAGCGACGGGCTCGGTCACGAGGAGCTGAACGACAACGAAGGCGCCGAATCGACGCTCGCCTTCCACCACGCCGCGCTCCTCCTCGACGCCGCCGGCGTCCGGGCTGCCGATCGCGAACCCGCGCTCGAACCCGCCGCGGCATGAACGCGCACGAGCTCTTCGAGCGCCACCCCGGCAACCCGATCCTGACCGCCGGCGACTGGCCCTATCCCGTGAACGCCGTCTTCAACCCGGCGGCCGCCGCCTACGACGGCCAGACTGCCTTGCTCGCGCGCGTCGAAGACCGCCGAGGAATCTCCCACCTCACCGTCGCCCGCTCAGCGAACGGCGTCGACGGATGGACGGTGGCGCCCGAGCCGCTACTCGCCCCCGCCGACGGGATCGAAAGCGAGCAATGGGGGTTCGAGGACGCCCGGGTCGTGTGGCTCGACGAGCTCGGGCGCTGGGCGATCACCTGCACCGCCTACGGCCCGGCCGGGCCTGCGGTCTTCCTCGCAACGACAGAGGACTTCGACACCGTCGAGCGCCACGGCACGGTCAGGCACCCCGAGGACAAGAACGCCGCGCTCCTCCCGCACCGGATCGGCGGCCGCTGGGTACTCCTCCATCGTCCCAAGACCGAATTCGGCGGCGGTCGCGGCGAGATCGTTCTCTCCCGCTCGGACGACCTCGTCAGCTGGAGCGCCCCCGAGCAGGTGCTCCGACCTCGCGACGGCGCCTGGTGGGACTCGCTGCGGATCGGAATCGGCCCGCCGCCGCTCCGCACCGACCACGGCTGGCTGCTCGTCTACCACGGCGTCAAGGACACCGTGGCCGGAGACATGTATCGCGTCGGCCTCGCCCTGCTCGACCTCGATGAACCGACCCACGTCCTCCACCGCCTCCCCACCTGGGTCCTCGCCCCCCTCGCGGACTACGAGCGAACGGGCGACGTTCCCAACGTCGTCTTCCCCTGCGGCCTTCTCCACGATGAGGCCAGCGACGAGATCCGCCTCTACTACGGCGCCGCCGACAGCTCCATCTGTCTCGCCACCGCACGACTGCACGACCTGATCGAGGCCCTCCTCGCCGCACCCCGCGAGACGTAGACGATCACGACGGGCTGACCCCGCAGAGAAGTCCGTTCGCCCGATGCTACGCGCGCGATCCCGAGCCAGACGACCTGAGGATCGATGCTTTGCCTCCGGCAGGCGCTGCGGGTCGCCTGCAGTCAATCGGTCATGCCGGAGTTCTCGTCTTCACGTCGCGTCTGCTCGCGATAGCGGCGATACAGACGAGGCAGCTGCGTGCCCGGGTTGAGAAGGAACTCGTCCCGGTCGATGTCGATCCACCCGTCGGCTTGTCCGGCGGTGCACCGTTCGGCGCCGACGAACGCCGCGACGGCCGCGACCGACGGTTTCGGTGAGCCGTCGGCTCGCCACAGGCCGAACGTGCGCTCGTGAGGAGCGAGATCGAGGGGCGGGCTCTCCCAGAGCGCCCGCTCGTAGTCGGAATAACACCAGAGCATCGCGCCGAGACAGCCGGCGCGACGAAGTTCCTCGAGCGCCCTCACCGTGTATGCGGCCGCCGCATCCTCCTCGACGAGAGGCGAGTGGCCCCGCCCGGAGGTGCCCTGCTCTCCCCGGCGGTCGCGGCGGTAGGTGGGCAGACCGAACTCGCTGAAAAGGACGTCGCGGCTCTCGCCAAGCCACCGTGTTATGCGGGCGAGGAACGGGAGCAGTTCGTCGTCGGTTGGACCGCCCGCCCAGCCAGCGTAGATCGGGTAGCCATGCATCGAGAGGAGATCGCAAACGCCGGACACTTCGAGCGGCCCGAGCTGCCGATCGTCTTCGAGGTCTTCCATGTGCAATCCGACCGTGACGAGCGCGGTATCGTCGGCGCCGCGGATCGTCGAGGCGAGGCGCGCGAGCCAGGCGCGCGCCGATGCCCTGGTCGGTGGGATCACACAGTTCGAGTTCTCGTTGCCGAGATCCCATGCCCAGACCGCGTCATGACCAGCGAGAGCGGCGGCGGCCTGCGCGGCAAAGAGGGCCTGAGCGGCTTCAACCGCCGGATCCGTATACCAATTTCGGAGCCCGTTCTGGGCAACCCTGCCACCCGAGACGACCCGGAAGCGAGGATCACCGTCCGAGCCTCCGAGCGCCCACGCGGGGATCCAGTTCACGCCGCTCATGTGACCGGTG
>JAICZB010000182.1 GCA_025933895.1 Thermoleophilia bacterium | reverse complement strand
GCCTCGTCCGAGCAGAGCCACGCGACGAGCGCCGCCACCTCCTCGGGCTTGCCGGGCCGGCCGAGCGGCACCTCGGGGTCGAGCCGCTCCGCGTCGGCCTTGTTTCGCGGCGTCGCGATCACGCCCGGCGCGACGGAGTTGACGCGGATCCCGAACTCCGCGAGCTCGAGCGCGAGGTTCCGGCTCAACATCCCGAGCGCGGCCTTCGCCGCGGCGTAGACGGCGAAGCTCGGCCGCGGGATGTGCTCGTGGACGGACGTGATGTTCACGATCGAGCCGCCGCCCTGATCCTTCATCCGGCGCGCGGCCGCCTGGGCCGCGAGGAAGCTGCCGCGCACGTCGACGTCGAAGGTCAGGTCGAAGTCGTCGACGGTCAGCTCGAGGAACGGCTTGGCCGTGGACAGGCCCGCGTTGTTGACGAGCGCGTCGATCCGGCCGAGCACCTGCACCGTGTCCGCGACGAGCCGCTCGGGCACGTCCGGGTCGGCGATGCTGCCCCAGACCCAGTGGATCCGCCCCTCCCCGTATTGCTTCTGCAGGTCGGCGAGCGGCCCCTCGTGCCTCTCCTCGTTGTCCTGCGTCGCGTAACCGAGCTTCCAGCCGTCGGCGAGAAAGCGCTCGGCGATCGCCAGCCCGATGCCCGTGTTCGCCCCGGTGACGATTGCGACACGGTCGGCCATAGCTCAATTCTTCCGCACCGCGCAACCGCTAACCCGGACCCTAGGATGCGCGCATGGACCGGGCCGCGTTACAGGCGGTGCAGAAGCCGCTCAAAGACCGCTACCGCGAGGAGCCCGCCGCGGCGTTGATCACGCTCCGCGCCGACGGTGAGCTCGACGAGAACCAGATCGCCTGCAAGGTCGACACCGGCCGGGCGCTCGTCGAGGCGGGCCTCCACCCCGCGACCGGCGGGACCGGGGCGCTCGCCTGCTCCGGCGACATGCTGCTCGAGGCGCTCGTCGCCTGCGCCGGCGTGACGCTCCGCTCGGTCGCGACTTCGATGGAGCTCGACGTCACCGGCAGCGTCCACGCCGAGGGCGACCTCGACTTCCGCGGCACGCTCGGCGTCGACCGCGAGACCCCCGTGGGCTTCGCCGCCGTCCGGCTCCGCTTCGACCTCGCTTCCGGCGCGTCGCAGGAGAAGCTCGACAAGCTGATCGAGCTGACCGAGCGCTACTGCGTCGTCTTCCAGACGCTGGCGGGCGGCGTCCCCGTGGGGCTCTCCTACTCCAGCTCGTAGGCCATCAGGATCGCGTCGACGAACTCGCCGCCCCGGCGGTAGTGCCGCTTGCGGAAGCCCTCGCGTTCGAAGCCGAACGCGTCGTAGAGCGCGATCGCTGCCTCGTTCCACGGGAAGACGTGCAGCTCGAGCTTGCGGACGCCGGCTTCGCGCGCCCAGCCGACCGCGGCCTCGAGGAGCGCCGTCCCGACGCCCTGCCGGCGCGCGTCGAGCGCGACCATCAGGCCGACGTCGGCGACGTGCGTGCTCGCCGGGTGCGGATCCCGCCCGACCGAGAGCCGGCCCACGAGCGTCCCGTCCTCGCGCTCGGCGACGTACACCGCGGCGTGCGGATAGCGCCGCAGCGCCTTGAGAAAGCGGCGTTCGTCCCCGGCGCTCCGCCACTCGCCGGCGACGCTGATCAGCCAGCCTTGCGGCTCGGCGCTGACGGAGTCGGCAAGGCGCGTCAGCTGATCGGCGTCGGAGGGGTCGGCGTGACGGATCCGGAAGTCCATCAGGCAACCACCACGGCGGCTCCGCCGCGTCGAGGGTCGCCCGCCGCCGCGAGCGATCCGTCGTCCCGGATCTCGACGGCCGAGACACCGCCGAAGAAGAGGTTCCGGTCGCGCCAGCGGACGACAGCGTAGCCGGCCTCTTCGAGCTCATCAGCCGCAGCCGGGTCCTCGCAGTGCGCGACGCCCGCCTCCACGTGGATCCGCGGCGCGTCGACCGCCTCGCCCACGTCGAGCCCGCGGGCGACGACGTTCGCCACGACCTGGAGCATCGCGCCGTGGAGCCGTGTGCTGCCGGCCGAGCCGACGACGAGCCGAGGCCGGCCGTCACGCAGCAGCAGCGACGGGGCCATGAGGGACCTCAGGCGCTCGCCCGGCCGCTCCCCGCCCGTCAGGTGGCTCTCGCCGAGCATGTTGTTGAGGTGGATCCCGGTGCCGGGGACGACGATGCCGCTCGAGGAGCCGAGCGAGCACGAGAGGGACGCCGCGTTTCGCTCACCGTCCACGACGCTGATGTGTGTCGTGCCGCCCACGCCGTCGGCATGGCGGGCTTCCGCCTGTGCCTCCATCGCCCGGGCGATCGCGAGCGGCGTCGCCTCCGCATCGCCGAGCGCGTCGAGGCCGACCGCGAGCAGACGGCCGCCGCTCGACGGCGGCGGGTTGGTCAGGAGCTCGCCGCCGCGGTACCGGGTCGCCAGCGGCTCGCGCTCGATCACCTCGTAGCGCGCGAGGTCTGCGAGCGTGACCGGCACGTGTGCCGCCAGCCGAGCCGCGACGTCGCCGTGGTACAGGAAGCGGGGCCCCTCGGCGGCCAGCCGTTCGATCGTGTCCGCGAGCTCGGGCACCACGAAGCGCTCCCCGACTCCGAGCGCGCGCCCCGGCCCGTAGAGAGCGTCGCCCTCCGGCGAGTAGCGGAGCAGCAGATCGAGGATCCGGTGCAGATACGCCTGCGCCTCGTTGAGGACGACGCCCTCCCGGGCAAACCGGACCGCCTGCCCGAACAGCTCCGCCCACGGCATCGATCCCCAGCGGGCATGAGCCTCCCAGAGACCGAGCGCGGTTCCGGGCACTGCGACCGACGCGGGGCCGGTGTAGAAGATCTGCTGCGTGTCGCCGAAGTCCACGACGAGCTCGACGAGCTCCTCGGGAGCGGCCGACCGCTCCGGCACCGCAACGAAGAAGTCGAGCAGCCGCCTCCGCGCGTCGCGCGCCTCGTGGACGACGAGGAAGCCGCCGCCGCCGAGACCGGTGAGCGGGCTCTCGCACACCCAGGAGACGGCGGCCGCGGCGATGCACGCGTCCACCGCGTTTCCGCCCGCGCGCAGCACGTCCGCCCCCGCCTCCGCGGTCAGCGGATGGCCGGCTGCCAATGCGCCTCTCATGCACCGAGCGTACGCTGCCGCCATGGGGGAAGTGTCGTTCGCCGCCCCGGGGCGGGAGCCCTGGCGGTGGCGGCTGCCCGTCACGCGCGAGACCGCTCTCTGCTCGGGGCTTGCGGCCGCGGCGGCTTTGCTCCTCGTGTGGCTGGCGCCGCCGGGGGGCGACCTCGCGGCCCACGAATACCAGCGCGCGCTCTTCCTCGTGCACGGCTTCACCCTCTGGGACAACTTCTGGTACGCGGGCCGCTACGCCTTCGTCAGCTACAGCGTCCTCTACTACCCACTCGCAGCGCTGCTCGGGATCCGGCTGCTCGGCGTGCTCACGGTCGTGCTCGCGGCCGCGGCATTCGCGCTCCTGCTCGAGCGGGAGTGGGGCCGCTCGGCGCGCTGGGCCGGCCGTTCGTTCGCGCTCGTCTGGGCCGGCGTGTTCCTCCCGGCCCAGCTCCCGTTCGCCCTCGGCGCGGCGTTCGCGCTGCTTTGTCTCCTCGCGTTGCAGTCCGGCCGGCGCTGGATCGGCGCCGCGTTGATCCTCCTGGCGCTCGCCGCGAGCCCGGTCGCGTTCGTCCTGCTCGCGGTGGTGCTGGCGGGGATGGCGGCGGCACGTCGTCCTGCATTGCGCAGAGCGCGCGTACCGACCCTGGCGGTCGCGCTGGCGGCGGCAGCCGAGTTGCTCGTGGTGCACCTGTTCCCCTCGGGCACGCTCGAGTTTCCGGTGGTCGAGGCGCTGGAGGCGACGGCGTTCTCCGTCGGCCTGCTCGCCCTGACGTGGCGCCTCGACCGTGCACGGGCCCTGCGTGGCGTTCTGCTCGTCTATCTCCTCGCTGTCATCGTCGCGTTTGCGATTCCGTCCGAGCTCGGCCACGACATCGTGCGGCTGCGACAGCTGGCCCTCCCGCTTGCGCTGCTCGTCGTCGCACTGCGGCGCTGGCGACCACTCCCGCTTGCGCTGGCAGCCGTCGTCCTGGCGGGAGCCTGGAACATCGTGCCGCTGGCGGACACCTGGGCTCGCAGCGCAGCCGACGACTCTGCGAAGGCAGCGGTCTGGAAGGCTCCGGTCCACTTCCTCCACGCGCAACTCCCCGTCGGGTATCGCGTCGAGGCGGTGGACACGAGCCAGCACTGGCCGGCGCTCTATCTCGCGGAGGCGGACATCCCGCTCGTGCGCGGCTGGTTTCGCGAGGACGATCACCCGGTGGCGGCGTTCCTCTACCGGCGCCGATTCACGGGGCCCGAGTACGTCGCCTGGCTGCGCCATCTCGGCGTGGCATACGTCGTCCTCACGAACGCGCCGTCGGACTTCAGCTCGCGCCGCGAGGCCAGGCTCATCCGCAGCGGGGACACGGACCTGCGGCGGGTCTTCGCGACCCGAATCGTCTCGATCTACGCCGTGCCGCGGCCGCGGCCGATCGTCACCGGGCCAGGCCGGCCGGCCGTGCTCGCGCTGCGCGAGTCGCGCATTCGCGTCCACGTGTCGCGCCGCGGGACGTACCGCATCGCAGTTCGCTGGTCGCCGTACTGGCATGCGTCGACCGGCTGCCTCTCGCGCGGCGGCGGCGGGATGCTCCGGCTGCGGACGCGAGCGGCGGCGACGGTGCGGATCGGGTTCGACGTGGACGCGAGCAGCCTTTTCGACGCCTTCGACGACGCGGCTCCACGCTGCTCCGGCGCCGGCAGCTAGCTGACTTCCCGGACCAGCTCCGACAGCGGCTTGCGGTTGGCGCGCGCCGACCACTCCTCCGCGCTCCGGCTCGCCGCGTCGCGCAGCCGGGCCGGGTAGCCGAGGGAGAGGATCGCGCGCACCTCGCCGCCGCAGATCTCCGCGGCCGCGTCGGCATCGCGCACGCCGTTCGGGCACGAGACGACGCCCTCTCCCCACGCCGCGAGCATCATGTTCTGGGCGCAACGTCCGGTGTCGAAGCTGCCCGCCTCGCCGACGATCGCGACCACGAGCCCGGCCGACCGGACGTTCTCCGGTGCGTAGACCGCGTCGGCAAGACGTTCTCGGGCCCGGCCGGAGACGACCACGAACTCCCAGCGCTGGCGGTTCTTCGAGCTGCCCGTGAGCCGACCGGCGTCGAGGATCCGCTCCCGAACCTCGTCGGGAATGGGCGCGTCGGAGTACTCGCGCACGTCGCGCTTCGAGGCGATGGCGAGGTAGGTGTCCACCGCGGCCTCGCGCGTCAGGTGCGCAGGAAGGACGGCACGTCGAGGTCGCCGCCGCCCTCGCTCGGCGGGCGGCGCTGCTCGGCCGGCGGCGCCCAGCCGTCGCCGCGTGGACGACGGCCGCGGCCTCCGAAGCCGGTCGCGACGACGGTCACCCACACCTGTCCGTTCAGCCT
>JAICZB010000165.1 GCA_025933895.1 Thermoleophilia bacterium | reverse complement strand
GGGTGCATGTTCTTGCCAGAGCCGATCGGGAACGTGGGGGCTGGACAGCTTGCGCCGGCCGGGCAAGTCGCATTCCGGAACGGGTGGAATCGTGCGCCGACCTGGTGTATCAGCGTCCGCGGCGGCTCGGCGACGTCGGCCCCACTGACGACGACCGGAGCGTGCGAAGTGTTCCGGAGCACGAGGCCGACCGAGAACCTCGCGTTCGGCAGGAATCGCAAGCGTTGGCCTCCGATCGTCGTTGCCGCTGCTCCGCTCGCCTCGGACAGGGAGCCCAGCGAGAGCGGTGAGCCGCTCGTGCTCCGAGCCGAGCCGGCGGAGGCGGCTCCCGCGAGGAGAAGCGCCAGCGCGATCACGAAGAGTCCGCGCATGTCGGAGGAGATACGTCGCCGCGGCCGAGATCGTCACTGTGCCTCGACCGTCGCACGGACTAGATTGGCCTGAGATGCCCGAGATCGCCGGACAGGTCGCGGACGGCTTTGCCGACGCCGTTCGCGAGCACGAGGAGCAGTGGCTCTCGCCGCTAGCGGTGCGTTCGTACGAGACGCGCGGACGCGAGGCTCCCGAAGACGAATGCCGCCTGCGGACGCCGTTTCAGCGCGACCGCGACCGGATCGTCCACTCCAAGGCGTTCCGCCGGCTGCGCCACAAGACGCAGGTCTTCGTGGATCCCGAAGGCGACCATTTCCGCACGCGACTCACGCACACGTTGGAGGCTGCGGGGATCGCGCGCGGGGTCGCGCGGGCACTGCGCCTGAACGAGGACCTCACCGAGGCGATCGCCGTCGGCCACGACGTCGGCCACCCGCCGTTCGGGCACGCCGGCGAGGAGGCGCTCGACGAGCTGCTGCGCGAGCGCGGACTCGGCGGCTTCCGCCACAACGAGCACTCGCTGCGCGTCGTCGAGCGGCTCGAGCGCGACGGGCGCGGGCTCAACCTCACGTGGGAAGTGCGCGACGGCATCCTCAAGCACACCGGCCCAGAGGAGCCGGAAACCCTCGAGGGCCGGATCGTCCGGCTCGTCGACCGGTTCGCGTACATCAACCACGACATCGACGACGCCGTCCGCGCGGAGCATCTCGATCCGCACGAGCTCCCCAGGGAGCCGATCGCGCTGCTCGGCGACACGGGCTCGCGCCGGATCGACAGGCTCGTCCACGACGTGGTCGAGAACTCGGCGCGCGCCGGCGACATCGTCCAGAGCGACGAGATCGGCGAGGCGATGCTCGCGCTCCGCGCCTTCATGTTCGAGCGGGTGTATCTCGCACAGGATCACGGCCCGGCGGAGAAGGCCGTGCGTCGGATCTTCCACGAGCTCGCTGACGCACGCGGGATGGACGCCGAGGCCGCGACCGACTACCTCGCCGGGATGACCGACCGGTTCGCGCTGGCCTACGCCGCGGAGCTCGACTAGGCGTGGCCCGGATCAAGGACGAGTCGGTCGAGCGCGTCAAGGCGGCGATGGAGATCCTCCCGCTCGTCGAGGACGTCGTTCGCCTCCGCAAGGCCGGCAGCACCTACAAGGGGCTCTGTCCTTTCCACCAGGAGCGGACTCCGAGCTTCACCGTCTCGCCGGCGCGCGGCACGTTCAAGTGCTTCGGTTGCGGCGAGGGCGGCGACGCGATCACCTTCGTCGAGAAGACGGAGAACCTCGACTTCGTCGGCGCGATCGAGCTGCTCGCCCGTCGCTTCGGGATCGAGCTCGAGTACGAGGAGGCATCGCCGGAGCAGGAGCAGAAGCGGCGGCGCGAGGACCGGCTGCGGGCGCTGCTCGAGCGGGCGGCCGAGTTCTACGGGCGCGTGCTCTGGGATTCAGAGCTGGGCGCCGGTGCGCGCGAGTATCTGACCTCGCGTGGGCTCGGCGAGGAGGTCTGTCGCGAGTTCCGGCTCGGCTATGCACCTGGGGCGGCGCGGCTGGCGTCTCGCGCGCTCCAGGAGGGCTATGCGCAGGACGAGTTGCGCGCAGTCGGGCTCGGCAACAGCCGTGGCAACGACTACTTCCAGCGCCGCATCGTCTTCCCGCTCGCCGACGCGCGCGGCCGGGTGCGGGGGTTCCAGGCGCGGAAGCTGCACGACGACGACCCGCTGCAGGCGAAGTACGTCAACTCGCCGGAGGGCGAGCTGTTCCGCAAGGGCGACCTCCTGTACGGGCTGGACACGGCGCGGCAGGCCATCGCTCGCGAGGATCGGGCCGTCGTCGTCGAGGGAAACACCGACGTGATCGCGTTGAGGCAGGCGGGCTTCGCCCCCGTCGTCGCCTCGATGGGGACGGCTCTCACCGAGGCACAGCTGCGCGAGCTCGCGAGGCTGACGAAGCGGCTCTTCCTCTGCTTCGACTCCGACGCCGCCGGCCAGGACGCAACGCTGCGCGGGATGGAGCTCGCGGTGCGGGACGGCTTCACCGTCCGCGTCGTGCCGCTGCCGTCGGGAACCGATCCGGCCGACGACCCGGCCGCGTTCCAGGAGCGCCTGGCGAGGCCGGTGAGCTACCCGGTGCATCGCGTTCGGCTCGAGCACGCGCGGGCGACCGATCCGCAGGCGGCCTTCGGCGCGATCCGCGCCTTCCTCACCTCGCTCCCCGACTCGCCGGAGCACCTCGAGGCGATCCGGGTCGCCGCCGACCTCCTCGACCTGCCGCCCGAGACGCAGTCGGGGCTCGCGCCTGCCCGCGGTAGCGCGCGCACCGCCGGCGTCGTCTCGCCCCGGCTCCTCGACGCGGGTCTCCGGCTCGAGCGCAGCGCGCTCGCAGGCGTCGCGGGCCACGAGTCTCTCCTGCCGGAGCTCGAGCTGCTCGGCCCGGAGCACTTCGACGACGAGCTCCATCGGCGAGCGCGGGCTTACGTCCTGGGACAGGAAGCGGCCGACGGCGATCTGACGGCCCTGCTCGCCGAGCTCTACGCGCTCCAGGACGAAGAGGAGATCACGCTCGAGACGGCGAGCCAGCTGCTCCTTCGGCTCCGGGAGCGAGGGCTGCAGCGGGAGCTTGCGGATGCCGACGGGGAACGCCTCGTGGAGCTCCAGCAGTCGCTCGCGAAGCTCCGCGACGAGATCCGAGCCTTCGCCTGAGCGCGGCTACAATGGCCGCCGCCAATCCCCGGTAGCTCAATTGGCAGAGCATCCGGCTGTTAACCGGAGGGTTGTTGGTTCGAGTCCAACCCGGGGAGCTCACGAACGCCTGTGCGGTTCGGCCCGTGGCGTTCTCTGTCGGTAGCGGAATCAGCTGTGGTGCCAGGTGATGGAGAAGGCGGAGCCCGTGGGGTCGAGACCGCTCGGTGTCGCCTTCGCCGTTCCGTTTCCGGTGACCATCGTCAGCGGGTCGAAGCTCCAGGCGCTGTCGTCGATGGCGCTTCCGTTGGTGGACGCGCCACTGAAGTCAACGGTGCCGAAGTTGGTGAGCGGGAGCTCGCGGCAGCTCTTCGCGCACATCGACGGCGCCTCGGCGATCCACTCGGCGGAGCTGAGCGAGGCGCCTCCCAACCCCGTGGTGAGGCTGAAGGGCTGGTTCCCGCCGCCCGAAAGCGTGAGCGTCAGGTCGCCGGCGACGGACTGGACCTCCGCGGTATAGAGGACGCCCGGGGTGACGATGAAGCGGCTGATCATGCGCGACGGATCCGGGAATATCTCCCACCAGGCGTAGTAGACCGGCTTGCCCTTCGAGCAGTCGGCCTCGGTGCCCAACTGCTCGACCGTGTTCGAGCTGTAACCGTCGAGACCGAGCCAGAACGACGAGTACGTCGACTTGCCGTTGCACGTCGCAGCCGGCTGGACCCAGCTGCCCTTGACATCGGTGAACGTGGAATTTATCGAGGCGTAGCCGGACCAGTTGAGCGAGGTGGAATGGCTGATCAAACGCGCCGGCGGAACGTGCTCGAGCATCGGCACCCGGCTGGTGCCCGACGAACCGAGAGCAGTCGAACCGGCGATCAGGCCGAGAATCGACAGGCCTACGGCCAAACGTACGAATCGCATGTGAAGCCCCCTTTGCTGAGACGGTGGGCGGGAACCTAGAAGGTCCTGTCTCGAGGGCCCGCGGATTTAACAGACTGTTCAGCCGCACGGGTCATGCATCTGCAGCGAGTCGCGGCGCCGCTAGGCTCCGGCTCCGTGGCCGCTTCCCGCTTCGACGAGCTTCTGCGGCGGCTCGGCGAGATCTCCGACCTCGAGCACGCGAGCTCCCTGCTCAGCTGGGACATGGAGACGAAGATGCCGCCGCTCGGCGCTCCCGCCCGGGCGGAGCAGCTCGGCACGCTGGCCCGCATCGCGCACGAGCTCGGCACGGCTCCGGAGCTCGGCGCGCTCCTCGAGGAGCTGCGCGAGGTGGAGGCCGGCGCCGATCCGGAGTCGTTCGAGGCGAGCGTGATCCGCGTCGGACGCCGGGACTACGACAAGAAGCGCCGCGTCCCGAGCGAGCTGCAAGCAGAGATGACGCGCGCCGCGTCGCTCGGCTATCGCGGCTGGCTGGAGGCGCGCGAGGCTGGCGACTTCGAGATCTTCCGCCCCCACCTCGAGCGCCGGATCGCGCTCGCGCGCGAGTACGTCGCCTGCTACGAGCCGTACGACGACCCCTACGACGTCCTCCTCGAGGATCACGAGCCGGGCATGCGGACGGCGGACGTCGAGTCGGTCTTTGCGCGCCTGAAGGGCGAGCTCGTCCCGCTCGTGGCCGGGATCGAGGATCCGGTCGACGACTCGTGCGTGCGCGGCGATTTTCCGGAGGAGCGGCAACGCGAGTTCTCGCTCGAGGTGCTGGCGCGGTGGGGGATGGACGACCGGGCGTGGCGGCTCGACGACACGGTGCACCCGTTCACCTCGAACATGTCGGAGCAGGACATCCGACTCACCGCGCGCTTCAACCGCGACGACCTGATGGGCATCCTCTCGTGCCTGCACGAGTTCGGGCACGGCCTGTACGAGCGCCAGGTGGACGAGCGCTATTTCCGCACACCGCTTGCCGAAGGCGCTTCGTCGTCGTTCCACGAGTCGCAGAGCCGGCTGTGGGAGAACGTCGTCGGTCGCCGCCTCTCGAGCTGGCGTTACTTCTATCCGCGCCTACAGGAGCTGCTTCCCGGCCAGTTCGGGGACGTCGCGCTCGAGGACTTTCTCCGCGCACTCAACCGCGTGACGCCCGGAGCGGTGCGCGTGGACGCCGACGAGGTCACCTACCCGCTCCACATCGTCCTTCGCTTCGAGCTCGAGCGCGAGATGCTCGCGGGCGGGCTGGCGCCGGCCGACCTCCCCGAAGCCTTCGACGCGAAGCTCCGCGAGTATCTGGGCGTCGAGCCGGCGGATGTCGTCGAGGGTGTGTTGCAGGACATCCACTGGTCGGACTCCAACTTCGGCTACTTCCCCACGTACGCCATCGGCAGCGTCATCGCGGTGCAGCTGTGGGAGCGCGTCACGAGCGAGCTCGGCGACCTCGACGCGGACTTCGAGCGGGGAGAGTTCGGCGGGCTCAGCGAGTGGCTGCGCGAGCATGTTCACCGCTGGGGTCGCGCCTTCGAGCCTCCCGAGCTGCTCGAGCGCGTCGTCGGCGGTCCGCTCGACGCGGAGCCCTACCTCGCCTACCTGCGCGGCAAGGTCGAGGCGCTCGAGCCCGGGTAGTTCGGGGCAGGCGGCGCTGCGCTAGACTCGCGGGGTGAGCTGGCTGTACATCGCCTTGCTCGCGGTCGCTGTCGTACTGGTCGCGGGCGCTGAGTGGCCGCGGCTGGGCGAGCGGTTCGGGGTCGACTCCCGTCGTCGCCGGCAACGCGCCAGGCGGAAGGCCGGCCTCCGCGTCATCCGCGGCGACGAGGCCGACGAGGCGGACGAGTTCGCGGCGAGCGTCGAGCGCGACCTCGCCAACCTGCCCACGATCGACGACCGCGAGCGCCGCTCGCGCTAGCTGAACGGCGAGCCGGCGTCGGCGTGGTGCTTCAGCCACGCCGTCCGCAGCTCCCGCGTCCGCCGCTCCAGGCCCTGAACGAGGCGACGAGCCTCGGCCAGCTCCCGGGACAGCGACTCGACGCGGCGCACCTCGGCTGCGATCTCCGCGATCGGGCTCGCCGGGTCCGCGTTGAGGCCGGCGAGCCGTCCTTCCGC
>JAICZB010000123.1 GCA_025933895.1 Thermoleophilia bacterium | reverse complement strand
TGGTTGTGCTGACCCTCTTTGTGCTGGTCATGCCGCTCACCGGAGAGTTCTTCGTGGCGATGAAACGCCGTTTCCGCGGAAGCCGGCGCGGCTCGTAGCCACTCGGACGCGTCCGACCCTCGGCTCGACTGTTCGTGTTTGACAGGAGAACGTGTGTTCGTGTAGAACATACGTTCCCGTGATCGCGTGTCTCGCCATTCCAGGACTCGAGCTCAAGGCAGCGCTGCGCCGAACACCCACGCTTGCACTGCGCCCCGCGGCGCTGGCGCCCGAGCCGCAGGGAGAGCCGTTGCTCGGGCCTGTCACGGCGGCTGCCGAGACGGCAGGCGTGCAGCCGGGAATGCGGCTGGGGGAGGCGCTCGCGACTTGCCCGTCCCTCGCGCTCGTCGAGCCCGATGCGGCCGGTGCGGAGCGCGGCTGGGAGGAGATTCTGCATGCGCTCGAGGACGCAGGCTTCGCCGTCGAGCCGGCCTCGCTCGGAGTCGCGTACTTCGAGACGCGGGGAGTCGAGCGGCTCTACGGCGGCCTCGAGCCTGCGCTCCGGCGCGCGCTTGCGGCGGTCGGGACCGAGTGGGACGCGCGGATCGGCGCGGCCGGTCGGCGCTTCGCGGCGCTCGCTGCGGCTTCGGTCGCGCGGCCGGGGCAGGTGGTCGTCGTGGCCGACGAGGAGCTGCCGCAGTTCCTCGCACCGTTGCCGCTCACGCTCCTCCCGCTCGAGCGTGGCCGCTACGAGGAGCTCGAAGCGCTTGGAGTTCGCAAGCTGGGGCAGCTTGCCGGGCTTCCGGGTGGCGCCGTCGCCGAACGTTTGGGGCCGGACGGCCGGCGCGCCTGGGGCCTGGCGAGAGGTGGGACGGCCGCGCGCGTGCGCGGCCGGCGCCCGCCCGCGATCGTCGCCGCCTCGCTCGAATTCCCGGAGGCAGTCGGCAACGAGCTGACGCTGAGGCGTGCGCTGGCGGGACTCGTCGAGACCGCGCTCGCACGACCCGAGCGACGCGACCGCTTCGTCCGCAAGGTCGCGCTCGCAGCTCGGCTCGAGAGCGGCGGCTCGTGGCGACGGACACTCACCCTGCGCGAGCCGACCGCCGACCCGGAACGGATCCGTATCGCGCTCTCGCCGCGGCTGGCCGAGCTTCCGGCACCGGTCGGCGAGCTCCGTCTCGAGCTCGTCGAGCTCACCGAGCCGACCGGCCACCAGCTCGAGCTGCTCGCGGCCGGCGCCGAGGACCGCTCCCGCCTGCGGGACGGGCTGCGCCAGGTCCGGGCGAGCACCGGATCCGGCTCGGTCTGCACCGTCGTGGAGGTGGCGCCATGGTCGCGCGTTCCAGAATCGCGGGCTCTGCTGGTGCCGAAGGACGAGTAGTCGCCCGCTTCAACGCGCCGCGGGCGGCGCGCGTCGAGGCGGATGCAAACGGCAGACCGCTCGAGGTGAACCATCGTGCGGTCGCGGTCGCGCGGGAGGAGTGGCGCGTCGTGGACCGGTGGTGGACCGAGGAGCCGGTCGTCCGCCGCTACTTCGAGCTCGTGCTCGAGAGCGGCGAGAACACCGTCGTCTTCCACGACGGCGCATGGGCTGGAAGTGTCGCCGGTCAAGCCGCCGACGCCCGGCCGGGGGACGGGGCGCCCGCGGCGCCCCTGGGCGGAGGCTGGTATACCCAGCGAGGGGCATGAGCGAGTTCGCCGAGGTCGAGCGCGAGGAGATCGCCGTGCAGTTCGTCCGCGTTCCGGACGGGCTCGAGCACATCAGGCGTGCATGGGACGAGCTCGAAGCCGTCGTCGATCTCCACGGCCGCCGCTTCTACGGCGCCTTCGACCCGGTGGCGCAGGACTATCGCGCCTGCGTCGAGGTTCGAGAGGGAGACGAGCTCGTGCCCGGCCTCGAGTCCGGCACGCTGCCCGGCGGCCGTTACCTCCGCGCGCGTCTGCGCGGCGACCCGCCGGGGGTCTACGAGCGGATCGGGCCGACCTTCGACGAGCTCACGCGGGACGTGAAGCCGGACGAGACGCGCCCGAGCCTCGAGCACTACAGGCGCCACGACGAGATCGATCTACTCCTGCCGATCTAGCGCGCTCCGCAGCAGCCGTGCCGAGGTCTCGGGATCCTCGGCGTCCCGGATGGCGCGGACGACCGCCGCGCGCGACGCTCCGGCCGCGACCACCTTGCGGACGTTGGAGAGCTCGATACCGCCGATCGCGAACCACGGCACAGCCAGGCTCGCCGCCGCGGCGCGGAGGAGCTCGAGGCCGCCCGCGACCGCATCCCCCTTCGTCGGGGTCGCGAACGCCGTGACTCCGACATAGTCGGCGCCGCCGACGTCGTCGAGCTCGTCGGCCGTCGACGCGGACAGCCCGACCAGCCGGTCCGCACCGACGAGTTCCCGCGCCTCCTCGACCACAGCGTCGGTCCGGCCCACGTGCACGCCGTCGGCGCCGCACGCCTCGACGAGGTCCGGTCGGTCGTTGAGGACGAAGAGCGCGCCGTGCTCCGCGCACGCGTCCCGGAACGGCGCCGCCGCCGCGATCAGGGTCACGTCGTCGAGCTCCTTCTCCCGCAACTGGACGACGTCGACGCCGCCGCGCAGCGCAGCGTCGAGCAGCGAACGTGGATCCTCGCCGCGCGGCCGCGCCTCGAGGACGAGGTATAGGCGAGAGCGCGCGAGACGCTCGCGGAGGTCGAGGCCTGCCACTCCCCGAGCGTAGTGCCACGGCTCACGTGCGATTCACGGAGGCGTGGCTAGGGTCGGGCACATGAGATCGCGGGTGGCCGTCGTTCTCGTGGTGCTCGCGGCGGTCGCGCTCGTCGGGGCTCTCGCCCACCGTTCCGGGAGCCGGACTGCCGCGCCGCCCGCGACGACGACCAGGAAGCCGAAGCCGGATCCGAACAGGGTCGTGACCCTGCCGGGCCCGCTGCCGGGCGGGCTCCTGATCGCAGACCGGGGCAACGACCGGATCCTCCTCGTCGATCCCAGCCGGCACTCCCTGTGGAGATTCCCAACGGCCGCGGACCGGGCACAGGGCCGACAGCTCGTCTTCGACGACGACACCTTCGTGGAGCCTGGCGGTAAGGCGCTCGTCACGAACGAGGAGGATCACGGCGACATCCTCTCGATCGACGTCGGGACGCATCGCGTCACGCGGCTTTTCGGCGTGCCGGGCCCGCAGGCCGGCCCGGGTGGGGCGGCCGGCCCGCCGAACAGGCTGAACTGGCCCGACGACGCCTACGTCCTCCCCGACGGGACGCTGACCGTTGCCGACGCCTACCGCTGCCGCATCCTCTTCATCCGCAGCCGTCGGATCGTGCGCCAGATCGGCAGCACGGATGACTGCGCGCACGACCCGCCGCACACGCTCGGCTACGTCAACGGCGACACGCCGCTCCCGGGCGGAGGCGTGCTCGTCTCGGAGATCGGGGGCTCCTGGATCGACCGCTTCAGCCGCACCGGTCGGCTCGTCGCGTCGTTCCAGGCGCCGGTCTCCTACCCCTCGGATCCGCAGCCGCTGTCCCGCGGGCGCATCCTGCTCGCGGACTACGCGAGCCCCGGCGCGGTGGTCATCCTCGATCGGCACGGGAAGGTGCTCTGGCGATACGGCCCCGCTTCCGGCTGGGGCGCGCTCGACCGCCCCTCCCTCGCGATCATGCTCCCGAACGGGGACATCGCGGTCAACGACGACTACAACGACCGCGTCGTGATCGTCGACCCGAGCAAGCGACGCATCGTCTGGCAGTACGGCCACCTCGGACGGCCTGGTCGGGGAGGCGACTTCCTCCGGACGCCCGACGGGATGGACTACATCCCGCTCGGCGTACACGAAAAACCGCTGTGGCAACTCGTGCACCACCCGTAGCGCACGAACACACGTTCGCCTAGACTTCGGGGATGACGCTAGTCCCGCAGCCGCTCGATGAAGCCGTCGTCCGGCGTGTGGAAGTTGAGCAGCCGGATCGCCGTTCCCGCCGGCCTGAAGCCGTGCTCGATGTTCCGCGGCACCGCGAGGAAGGTCCCGGGCCCGGCGCGATGCCATTCGCCCTCCAGCAGGAACTCGATCTCCCCCTCGAGCACGTAGAACGAATCGGTGTGGGTGGCGTGGGTGTGAGGATCGACGCCCTCGAAGTCGGCCGGAAACGAGAGCTCGAGCGCCTCGATGTCCGGCAACTCGGCGAGGACGCGGTGCTGCCGGATGCGCTCGCCCTCGCCCGGCCGGATGAAGTACGGCTCGTCCATCGCAGCGAAGCATGACGTACGTCGAGCTGCACGCGCACTCGGCGTATTCGTTCCTCGACGGGGCGTCGCAACCTGAGGAGCTCGCGGCGCGCGCGGCCGAGCTCGGCTACGAGGCACTCGCGCTCACCGACCACGACGGCGTCTACGGCTCGCTCGAGTTCGCGCACGCGGCGAAGCACCTCGGCGTGCGGCCGATCACCGGCGCGGAGGTGACGCTCGCGGACGGATCGCATGTGACGCTGCTCGTGGAGAGCGCGCGCGGCTACGCCAACCTCTGCCGGCTCCTCACGGCGGCGCACGCGCACACACGCGACACGACGAGCCGCGAACCGCAGCCGCCGCGGCTCGACCAGGCCCTGCTCGAGGAGCAGAACGAGGGGCTCGTCTGCCTCTCGGGCTGCGCCCGCGACGGGCTCGCCGTCCGCGACCCGAACGCGGCTGCGCGGCTGGCCCGCGCCTTCGGCCGTGACCGCTTCTACGTCGAGCTGCAGCGGCCCTACGAACGCGGCGACGTACGGAGGAACGCCCGCCTGCGCGACCTCGCGGCCTCGCTCGGCGTCCGGACGGTCGCGACGGGGGACGTCCACGCGCACGACCGCAGCCGCGTTGGGCTGCAGGACGTGCTCGTCGCCGTCCGCTGCCGCACCTCCCTCGAGGGCTGCGAGCGCGAGCGGCGCGGCAACCACGAGTCCGTCCTCCCGCCGCCTGAGGAGCTGCTCGAACGCTTCGCCGATTGTCCGGAGGCTGTCCATGAGACCACTCAGCTCGCCCAGCGACTCGAGTTCGACCTGACGGAGGAGTTGGGCTACCGCTACCCGGATTTCTCCGACGGCGCCGAGCCGGCGAGCGTCCAGCTCCGCCGTGTCTGCGAAGGAGCGTTCGCGGAGCGGTACGACGACCTCAACGGCCACAAGCGGCGCGTGCGCCGCCGGCTCGAGGAGGAGCTCGCGCTGATCGACGATCTCGGCCTCGCCGGTTTCTTCCTCCTCCACTGGGAGGTGCTCGAGCTCGCGCGCGAGGTCGCGCTCGAGGTGCGCGGCCCCGGCTCGATGCGGCACGTCCTGCCGCCGGGGCGCGGGCGCGGCTCCTCGGTCGGCTCGCTCGTCTGCTACCTGACCGGCCTCTCGCACGTCGACCCGGTCGAGAACAACCTCTCGCTCGGACGCTTCCTCAACCGCGAGCTCGCGTCGGTGCCGGACATCGACCTCGACTTCCCGCGCGACATCCGCGAGAAGCTCATCGTCCGCGTCGTCGAGCGTTATGGGCGGGAGCACGCCGCACTCGTCGCGAGCTTCTCGACCTACCGCTCGCGCGGCGCGATCCGGGACGTCGGCAAGGCGCTCGGCCTCCCGTACGCCGACCTCGAGCGGCTCGCCCGGCTGACGGACGGGTGGAACGCGCAGCGCGTCGCCGACGAGATCGCCGCGCTGCCCGACGCGGCGACGAAGCTCCGGTCGCCGCGCTGGCGCGCCTTCGGTGCCCTCTGCGCCGAGATCGCCGGCCTCCCGCGCCACATCTCCCAGCACCCGGGCGGGATGGTCATCTCGTCGCGACCGCTCGTCGAGCTCGTGCCGGTTCAGCCGGCGGCGATGGAAGGACGGCAGATGTGCCAGTGGGACAAGGACTCGTGCGCCGACGCCGGCTTCCTCAAGATCGACCTGCTCGGGCTGGGGATGCTGTCGGCGGTCGAGGAGTGCGTCGACCTGGTGGCTCGCAACCGGGGCGAGCGGATCGACCTCTCGCGCATTCCACTCGATGACCCGGACGTGTTCGCGGAGATCCAGCGCGCGGATACGGTCGGCTGCTTCCAGATCGAGAGCCGCGCGCAGATGCAGGTCATCCTCCGCACCCGGCCGGAGACGATCGACGACATCACGGTGCAGGTCGCGCTCGTGCGGCCGGGGCCGATCCAGGGGAAGGCCGTGCACCCGTACGTCGAGCGGCGCCAGCTGCTGCGCGACGACCCGGAATACCGCGCGCCGGCCGGCCACCCGCTGCTCGAGGAACCGCTGCGCGAGACGCTCGGCGTCGTCGTCTTCCAGGACCAGGTGCTCGACGTCGCCGTGCACCTCGCCGGTTTCAGCGTGGGCGAGGCGGAGGGGCTGCGACGGGCGATGAGCCGCAAGCGCTCGCACGCGGCGCTCGAGGCGTGGCGGGAGCGGTTCGTCGCGGGCGCGCTCGAGAAGGGAGTGGAGGAGGCGAAAGCGCACGAGCTCTACGACAAGCTCGTCGCCTTCTCGGGCTTCGGCTTCCCGAAGTCGCACGCGGCGGCGTTCGGGCTGCTCGCGTACCAGTCGGCATGGCTGCGGCACCACTACGCACCGGAGTTCCTCGCCGCCCTGCTCAACGCACAGCCGATGGGCTTCTATCCCCCGGCCACGCTCGTCCGCGACGGGCAGAAGCGCGGAGTGGAGACGCGCCCGCCCGACGTCAATCTGAGCGACGCCGGCTGCACGATCGAGGAGGACATCGGCGTAGGCTCGACGGAGCCGGCCGGGAGCGGAGGTGCCGGCTTCGCCGGCGCCGCAGCGGGAAGAGCCGTCCGCGTCGGGCTGAAGTACGTGACCGGACTGGGGAAGGACGACGCGGAGGCCGTCGCCGCGAAGCGTCCCTATTCCTCGGTCCGCGAGCTCGCACAGAAGACGGGGCTCTCGGAGGACGAGCTGCGCGCTCTCGCCGAGTCGGGTGCCTGCGACTGTTTCGGCCTGAGGCGGCGCGAGCTCCTCTGGCAGCTCGGCCTCGTGCCGCGGCCGGTGAGCGTGCCCGGCTGGAGGGCTGGAAGCGTCGTCGGCAAAGCCGGCGCCTCCGCTCTTCGCCCGCTCCGGCGCCGGCGCAGCCGGCGCCTGCGCTCCCGGCCGGCTCCGTCGAGCCTACGCCGGTGATGAGATCCGTCGAGCCTACGCTCACACGAACACTCCCGCGAGCCGCAACCCCGCCGTCTCGG
>JAICZB010000255.1 GCA_025933895.1 Thermoleophilia bacterium | reverse complement strand
ATCGTCCCCGAGAACCGGCGGCTCTTCGCACCGATGACCGTGCGCGAGAACCTCGAGATGGGCGCGTTCCTCCGCGGCGGCGGCCAGAAGGAGGACTTCGACCGCGTCTACGAGCTCTTCCCGCTGCTGCACGAGCGCCGTTCGCAGCTCGCCGGGACGCTTTCCGGCGGCGAGCAGCAGATGGTGGCGATGGGGCGCGCGCTGATGGGAAGGCCGAAGCTGCTGCTGATGGACGAGCCCTCGATGGGCCTCGCGCCGATCCTCGTCGAGCGCAACTTCGAGATCATCAGCCAGGTGCACGAGTCCGGCGTCGCGGTGCTCGTCGTCGAGCAGAACGCGAACGTGTCGCTCTCGATCGCCGACCGCGGCTACGTGCTCTCGACCGGCCGCCTCGTGCTCGAGGGTCCGGCCGCCGAGCTGCGCGAGCACGAGGATCTGCGCAAGGCCTACCTCGGGCGGTAGCCGACCGTCAGCACCAGCAGGTGGTGCTTCGTCACTGTGCCGCCCGGCCGCGCCTCGATTCGCGCGTGGATGCGCCTGAACAGCTCCTCCCGCTGCTCCTCGGGCAGCGCGAGGTTGTCCGAGAACGTGCCGAGCACCGCGATGAGCTCGTCGGCCGTGTACTCGATCGCCTGCAGGTGCCGACGCTCCTCGACCCCCTCGAAGAAGCCCGAAGCGAGCCAGTCCTCTCCCCAGCCCTCGATCTCGTCGGGAGGACCGGGCGCGCGGTTGTCGGGGTGGGGGACGACCGCGTCGTAATCCTTCTGCACCTCGGCGAAGAACGGGTCGCCGCCCTCGGGAAGCACGTGGGGAGCGCCGACGACCAGCAGGGCGCCGCCGGGCCGCAGCAGTCGCGCCGGCTTCGCGTAGCGGACGTCGGGCGCGACCCAGTGGAAGGCGTTGAAGACGACGATCGCGTCGAAGTCCGCCTCCTCCGGCTCCCACGTCTCGAAGTCGCCGACGACGATCTCGGCCTCGGGGACGTTCCGTCGGGCCAGCTCCCCGAGGTCGGCCGAGAGCTCGATCCCGGTGACCGCGTAGCCGCGCCGCGCGAGCTCCACCGTCGCCTTCCCCGTCCCCGGCCCGATCTCGAGCACCCGGGAGCCGGGCTCCAGCGAGGCGAGCTCCGCGAGGTCGTCGAAGACGACGGCGGGATACGAGGGACGCGCGCGGTCGTACAGCTCGGCGATCGAGCCGAACGTCTCGCGCAACCGTTTCCGGTCTCGATGCTCGGGCACGGGCTAGATTGAAGCGCGATGGAGAGCGTGCTGTCGCAGGGCGGGCGTTGGCGGGAGCTGGGGCGGAGGGTCGCCGTTGCGACGGTCGTCGCCACCCGGCGCTCGGCACCGCGGCCGGTCGGCTCGAAGCTCGTCGTGAGCGAAACCGGTCAACTCGCGGGCTCGGTCTCCGGTGGCTGCGTGGAGAGCGACGTCGTCCTCGCCGCGCAGGAGGTGCTCGCGGGCGGCCCGCCGCGGTTGCTCACGTACGGGATCACCGACGAGATGGCCTTCGGGGTCGGTCTTCCGTGCGGCGGCGAGATCGACGTCTTCGTCGAGGAGCTGACCGAGACAGAGCGGCCCGACGTCACGCTGACGGTCGTGGCCGGCGAGGGCGTCGGCGAGCGCCTCCACGATCCGGAGCTCGTGGAGGCGGCGCGCAGGCGTGCCCGGAGCCACGTGCTCGAGCTCGAGGGCCGCACCGTCCTGGCCGACGTCTCCGCTCCCCCGCCGCGGCTCTTCGTCTACGGCGCCGTCGACACCGCGGAGGCGCTCTGCCGGGCCGCGAAGCTGCTCGGCTGGCGAACGGTCGTAGCCGACGCACGCGCGAGCTTCGCGACTCCGGAGCGGATCCCGAGCGCGGACGAGCTGCTTCTTCTCTGGCCCGACGAGGCGCTCGCTCGGGTGCAGCCCGACCTCGGCACCGCGGTGATCGTGCTCACACACGACGACAAGTTCGACCTGCCGCTGATCCGCGGCGCCCTCGGGAGCGACGCCTTCTACGTCGGCTGGATCGGCTCGCGCCGCAATCAGGAGCGCCGGCGAGGCCTTCTGCGCGAGGAGGGAGTCACCGACGACGAGCTCGAGCGGATCTCGGGACCGTCCGGCCTCGACATCGGCGCCGACTCGCCGGCGGAGACAGCGGTCTCGATGCTCGCGGAGATCCTCGCCGTGCGTGCGGGACGCACGGGCGGGCGGCTCAGGGAGTCGTCCCGTCGCATTCACGCCGAACCCGTGGCCTGACCTGGATAGGATCGGCCCGTGCTCCTGCGCGAGGTCGAGTACGCAAAACCGGGGTCCATCGCAGAGGCGCTGGAGCTGCTCGCGTCCAACGACGGCGCCCGTGCGCTCGCCGGCGGCCAGACGCTGATCAACGTCATGAAGGCCCGCGCGGCCTCGCCGGACATGCTCGTCGACCTCAACGGGCTCGAGGAGCTGCGCGGGATCGAGCTCGCAGGCGACGGGACGCTCACGATCGGAGCGATGACGACGTACACCGAGCTCATGGGCTCGGCCGAGGCGAAGGCGCGCCCCATCCTCGGCGAGGTCTGCGCGACGATCGCCGACGTCCAGGTGAGGAACCGCGGCACGATCGGCGGCAACGTCTGCTCGAACGACCCGACGAACCACCTGCCGCCGCTCATGGTCGCCGTCGGCGCGCGCATGACGATCGCCGGCGCGGCCGGAGAGCGCGAGGTTCCGGCAGAGGAGTTCTTCCTCGGTGTCTACCTCACCGCGGCCGGCCCCGGCGAGCTGCTCACGCGGATCGCGGTCCCGGCCGGCAAGAAGGACGGCTTCGCCGCCGTCACGCTCGGTGCCGACGGCACCTGCATCTGCAACGCCGCGGCGAGCGTCAACGGCTCGGTCCGCGTCGCGCTCGGCTGCGTCGACGCGGTGCCGGTGCTGGTCGCTGCCGATTCGCCCGACGGAGTAGCGGACGCCGTTCGCGCGGCGAACCTGATGCCGCCCTCCGACGTCCACGCCTCCAGCGACTACCGCACGCACCTCGCGGCGGTGCTGGCCACGCGCGCCGCGCAAGAGGCGGCTGCCCGCTGATGGACGTCAAGGTCACCGTCAACGGGACGACGTACGAGCGGGACGTCGAGCCGCGCAAGCTCCTCATCCACTTCCTGCGCGACGACCTCGACCTGACGGGCAGCCACGTCGGCTGCGACACCGGCAACTGCGGCGCCTGCTCGGTCATCGTCGACGGCGTGCTCGTGAAGAGCTGCATGCTCCTTGCCGTCCAGGCCGACGGCGCGAGCGTCGAGACCGTCGAAGGGCTCTCGGAGGACACGAATCTGACGCCGCTGCAGCAGGCGTTCAACGAGCACCACGCGCTCCAGTGCGGCTACTGCACCCCGGGGATGCTGATGAGCGCGACCGCGCTGCTGCGCGAGAACACGAGCCCGTCCGACGAAGAGATCAAGAAGGCGCTCCAGGGCAACATCTGCCGCTGCACCGGCTACTGGAACATCGTCGAGGCCGT
>JAICZB010000038.1 GCA_025933895.1 Thermoleophilia bacterium | reverse complement strand
TCGGCAGCCGGGAGAGTCGCCGGACGAGGCGGCCGCGCGCGAGCTGCGGGAGGAGACAGGGCTCGAGCTGCCGCTCAGGCGGATCGACTCGCCCAATCCGGACCTGGCCCTGTACGTCGCGGAGGCGCCGTGCGACGCCGAGGTCGTCCTCGACGCCGAGCACGACGCACATCGCTGGCTCTCGCTCGAAGCTGCCGACGAGCTCTGCCTGCCCGAGACGGTCGCAGACGGCCTGCGAGCGGCTGCGGCCGCCTTCGCCTGACCGGAACGGCCAATGGGCAGCGTCGGGCGGCGTGTCTACGATCGCTGCGTGCTCCGCCGGCTTCGCATCGAGAACCTCGTGCTCATCCGCGAGGCCGAACTCGAGCTCGCGCCGGGCCTGAACGCGATCACGGGCGAGACGGGCGCAGGGAAGACGATCCTCGCCCAGGCGCTCGGCCTCCTGCTCGGCGCGAAGGGCGACGACTCGTACGTCGGGGCGGCCGGCGAGGAGGCGTACGTCGAGGCCGACCTCGACCTTCCGGAGGAGCTCGAAGAGCTCGCGGACCTTCGACCCGAGGACGAGGACGCGCTCGTCGTCTCTCGCCGCGTGTTCGCCGACGGCCGCACGCGCGCCTACGCCTGGGGACGCGCCGCGGCGCGCGAGGACGTCGCCGCCGCCGTCGAGCACGTGGTCTCGATGTCGGGCCAGTTCGAGCAGCGCAGGCTTGCTCGGCCGTCCTATCAGCTCGAGGTGCTCGACCGCTTCTGCGGCGAGGAGCAGCTCGCCCGGCGGGCCGCGGCGCACGCTGCCTGGCGCGACCTCCAGGCCGCGAGGCGACGGCACCACGAGCTGACGGCGAACGCGGCAGTTGCGGAGGCGCGGCTCGCGGAGCTGCGAGCGCTCGTCGAGGACACCGAGGGCATGGAGACCGGGGAGGAGGACCGGCTGCGCGCCGAGCGCGAGCGGCACAGGCACGTTGCCGAGCTCGCCGACGGCGCCGCAGCGGCTGCCGCCGCGCTTGCGCCGGACGACGGGGACGGAGCGACAGGCCTCGTAGGACTCGCGGAACGCTCGGTGGCGCCGCTCGAGCGGCTCGCGCCCGAGCTGCAGCGCGCCGGGGACGAGCTGCGCGACGTGGAGCTCCGCCTGCGTGAGACCGCCTCGGATCTCCACGCCTTCCTCGCCTCGCTCGAGGCCGAACCGGGTCGGCTCGAGCAGCTGGAGGCCGAGCTCGACCGGATCGCCGAGGCGGAGCGCCGCTTCCGCTGTGCGACGTACGACGAGCTGCTCGCGCGGCGCGACGACGCGAGAGCCGAGCTCGCTGCACTCGACGGCGGCTCCGATCCTGCGGAAGTCGCCGCGCGCGAGCTCGAGGAGGCCGAGGCGCATGTGCGGGCGCTCGGCCTCGAGCTGCGGGCGGAGCGCAACGCCGCGGCGCCCGCATTCGCCGACGCCGTCGCCGCCGAGTTGCGCGATGTGGGCATGGGCGACGGGGAGTTCGTCTGCGAGCTGCGCGAGCGGGACGAGCCGGGATCGAGCGGAGGGGATGAGGCGGCGTTCCTCGTCCGCCCGAACGCGGGCCTCCCGTTCGCTCCGGTCGCCGAGACCGCGTCCGGTGGGGAGCTTTCACGGATCGCACTTGCGATCGCTGCCGTCGCCGGCGGCGACACACTCGTCTTCGACGAGATCGATGCCGGCATCGGCGGCGAGACGGCGCACGCGGTCGGCGGATTGCTGCGGCGCCTGGCCGAGCACGCTCAGGTGGTGACGATCACGCACCTTCCTCAGATAGCCGCGCTCGCCGAGCGCCACTTCCGCGTCGAGAAGACGCCGGGTGACCCGACGCACACGCGGATCGAGCAGCTCGGCGACGAGGACCGGAAGGCCGAGCTCGAGCGGATGCTCGGTGGACTGGAGTTCCTTGCCGCAGTACGCGGCTAGGCGGACGCTCCCGGCGCCGGTCGAGACGGTCTGGGACGTACTCGCCGAACCGGCGCGCTGGGCGGAGTGGTGGCCGGATCTCTCCGTGGCCGAGCCGACCGTGCGGAGAGCACTCGCCCCCGGCGCCCTCTGGCAGATCGAGGGAGCGACACGTCCGGGCCTCTTTCACCGTCCGCTCAGCGGCGGCGCCCTGCTCATCCTCGAGGTCGTCCCACTGCAGCGCGTCGCCTTCCAGCTGCCGAGCGACCGGATCGAGGTCGAGCTGGATCTCGAGCCGGCGACCGGCGACGGCGAGACCGTGGCGACACTCGCGGTCGACGCGCCGCGGTTCGGCGGCGTCCGGCGGACGACGGCCTCCGACGCGCTCGCGAAGCTCGCCGGCCTCGTCCGTTCGAGCTCCGAATAGATGGCCTTCCGGCCGGGGTGCTACCCTGAAATCCCGTGAGCGCACGGGCCCCGAAGTACGTATTCGTCACCGGGGGAGTTGTCTCCGCGCTCGGGAAGGGAATCGTCGCCGCCTCGCTCGGCCGCCTGCTCAAGGCGCGCGGCCTGCGCGTCCAGCTGCAGAAGTTCGATCCGTACCTCAACGTCGACCCGGGAACGATGAGCCCGTTCCAGCACGGCGAGGTCTTCGTGACGGAGGACGGCGCCGAGACCGATCTCGACATCGGCCACTACGAGCGCTTCGTCGACGAGAACTTCCTCCGCAGCGCGAGCCACAGCGCCGGCGCGATCTGGGACACCGTCCTGCGCAAGGAACGCAAGGGCGACTTCCTCGGCGCGACGGTGCAGGTCATCCCGCACATCACGAACGAGATCAAGGCGCGCATCCGCCGGGCCGCGGAGTCGAGCCCGGCCGACATCGTCATCTCGGAGATCGGCGGCACCGTCGGCGACATCGAGTCGCTGCCGTTCCTCGAGGCGATCCGCCAGTTCCGGCGGGAGGTCGGCCCCGAGAACGTCGTCCACATCCACGTCACGCTCGTCCCGTTCATCGAGGCGGCCGGGGAGCTGAAGACGAAGCCGACACAGCACTCGGTGAACGAGCTGCGCCGGATCGGCATCCATCCCGACGTCGTCGTCTGCCGCTCGCACGAGGAGCTCTCGCGCGAGATCAGGGACAAGATCGCGCTCTTCGCCGACGTCGACCCGGAGGCGGTCGTCGCGAGCCCGGACGTGCCGGACGTGTACGAGGTGCCGCGCGTCCTGCAGCGCGAGGGCCTCGATCGGCTGGTGGGCGACCGTCTCGGCCTCGAGCTGGGCGACCCGGACCTTTCCGACTGGGACGAGCTGCTCGACCGGGTGCACAGCCGGCGCGAAGTGGTGGAGATCGCGCTCGTCGGCAAGTACGTGAAGCTCCAGGACGCGTACCTCTCCGTCCACGAGGCGCTCAAGCACGCCGGGCTCGAGCACGGTTGTGCGGTCCGCGTGCGCTGGGTGGACGCCGAGGACATGTCCTACGAGGAGACGGCAGAGCTGCTCGAGAACGTCGACGGCGTCCTCGTGCCGGGCGGCTTCGGCTCCCGCGGCTGGGAGGGCAAGATCCTCGCCTGCCAGGTTGCGCGCGAGCGGCGTATCCCGTACCTCGGCATCTGCCTCGGCATGCACGTCGCGGTGTCGGAGTTCGCGCGGCACGTCGTCGGGCTCGAGGGGGCGAACTCCACGGAGATGGATCCCGAGACGCCGTATCCCGTGATCGACCTCCTGCCGGAGCAGAAGGGGATCGAGGATCTGGGCGGCACGATGCGCCTCGGTGCCCAGGCGGTCGAGGTCGCCGAGAGCACGCGCGCGCGCGAGCTGTACGGCGAGGCCACCATCCACGAGCGGCATCGGCATCGCTACGAGGTCAACAACGCGTACCGCGACCGGCTCGTCGAGGCCGGGCTCGTGGTGAGCGGGACGTTCCAGGAGGGCCGGCTCGTCGAGATCGTCGAGCTCGCCGACCATCCTTGGTTCGTCGCGAGCCAGTTTCACCCGGAGTTCAAGTCCCGGCCGACCCGGGCGGCCCCGCTTTTCCGCGGTTTCGTCGGCGCTGCGCTCGATCGCGCGCGTGCGCGAGCCGGCGAGCGCGTCGCGGTCTAGGCCTCGGCTCGTAGGATCGTTGCGTGTCCGAGGCGGTCGACCTCTTTCTCGAGCTGGCGGCGATCCCGAGCCCGCCGGGCGAGGAGCGGGGCGTGGCCGACGTGGTGTTGCGCTACCTGCGGGGGCTCGGGCTCGAGCCGGACGAGGACGACTGCGGCGAGCGGATCGGCTCCACCGCCGGCAACGTCTACGCGCGTGTCGAGCCGACCGCCGAGGGAACCCCGATCTTCCTCTGTGCGCACATGGACACGGTGCCGCCGGACGGGGAGCTCGCGCCGATCGTCGAGGACGGCGTGGTCCGGAACTCGGGCGGAACGATCCTGGGCGGTGACAACAAGGCGGCGGTCACGGCGATGCTCGAGGGGGTTCGGCGCGTCGTTTCGGAAGGCGTGCCGCACGCGGGGATCGAGCTCGTCTTCACGCCGAAGGAGGAGGTCGGACTCCTCGGCGCCAACGCGTTCGATCACGACCGGCTCGACGCACAGATCGGCTGGGTGTACGACCAGGAGGGCGCGATGGGCGAGGTCGTCCTCGGGGCGCCGTGGTCGCGGGCGCTCGAGGTTCGGTTCCACGGCCGCTCGGCGCATGCGGGGATGGCGCCGGAGGAGGGACGCTCCGCGATCCAGGCGGCGGCGAAGGCGATCGCCGACCTGCGGCTCGGTCGTGTGGACGAGCTGACGACCGCGAACGTCGGCACGATCTCCGGCGGGACGGCCGGGAACGTGGTGCCGGAGTGGTGCACGTTCCTCGCGGAGGCGCGGTGTCATGACGAGGCGAAGCTCGCCGACTTCGTGCAGGAGATGCTCGACGCGTTCTCCTTCGCCGCGACCGAGACGGATTGCGACGTCGAGACGACGATGCGCAAGAGCTACGACGGTTACCGGCTGAAGCGGGACGAGCCAGCCGTCGCGCTGGCAGCGGCCGCCTTCGCAAGGTGCGGCATCGAGCCGCGTTACGGCCTCTCCGGCGGTGGCGCGGACGCGAACGTCTTCAACGAGCGCGGCCGCCGCTGCGTGAACCTCGCGCACGGCGTGTTCGGCTTCCACACCCCGGACGAGCACGTCTCGGTGGCGGATCTCGAGAGGATGGTGGACGTCACGGTCGCGCTCGCGGAGGCGGCACGGGAATGAGCCTCGAGCCGGACTCTGCACGGAGCATGTATGAGGGCGCGCTGCTGGGGCTGACGGTCGAGCGATGGGGAGAGAACGAGCGCGAGATCGTCGAGCATCCCGGTGCCGTCGCCATCGTCGCGGTGGACGACGACGGGTACGTGACGCTCGTCCGCCAGCTGCGCGAGCCGGCACGGAAGCGCCTGCTCGAGCTTCCGGCCGGGACGGCCGAGCCGGGCGAGGAGCCGCTGGCCACGGCGCGGCGAGAGTTGCAGGAGGAATGCGGCTTGACCGGCGGCGAGTGGCGCGAGCTCGCGGCGTTCTGGACGACGCCGGGCTTCTGCCGCGAGCGGATGCACGTGTACGCGGCGGAGGGCGTCGAGCGCGGCGAGGCCTCGCCGGCGGCAGACGAGGATCTCGAGCTCGTCCGCTGGCGGGTCATGGAGATCGCCGGGCGGCTAGAAGAGATCGAGGACGCGAAGACCCTCGCCGGGCTGTTGCTCTACCTCAGAGAGCTCCCCCAAGCGACCAGTCCCGGCTAGACACGGCCCGCGCAGCGCCCCACCCAGGGTGGGGAGCCGGTCCCGCCGCCCTCGAGAGCGACGCTATCGCCGGAACTGTGACGAGTCCGTGCCGTTGCGTCGCGAATCGCGGGCAAGTCCGTCACGGCTTCGTCTTGCGGCGTGGGCGAGATAGTGTCTCCGGGCCTTGAGAATCGGCGTTCCGAAGGAGATCAAGACCGACGAGTACCGCGTCGCGCTCACGCCGGCGGGGGCCCGTGAGCTGATCCAACGCGGTCACGAGGTGCTCGTCGAGTCGACGGCGGGGGAGGGCAGCGCCTTCGCCGACGAGCAATACGAGCGAGCGGGCGCTCGACTCGTCTCGGTGGACGAGGCTTGGGGCCAGGCGGACCTCGTCCTCAAGGTGAAGGAGCCGATCGAGCCCGAGTACTCGCAGCTTCGCGACGGGCTCGTGCTGTTCACGTACCTGCACATCGCCGCCGACGAGCCGCTCACGCGCGCGCTCGTGGACAGCGGGATCACGGCAGTCGCCTACGAGACAGTCGAGACGGAGGATCACCGGCTGCCGCTGCTCGCACCGATGAGCGAGATCGCTGGCAGGCTCGCGCCGCAGGCTGCGGCGCATTTCCTCGAGAAGCCGCTCGGCGGCCGCGGCGTCCTCCTCGCGGGGACACCCGGCGTCCAGCCCGGCCACGTCGTCGTTCTCGGCGGCGGAATCGTCGGCTACAACGCGGCGATCATCGCCCTCGGTCTCGGCGCCCGTGTCACCCTCCTCGAGCGCTCGATCGACCGCATGCGGCATCTCGACGAGATCCTCTCCGGCCGCGTCAGCTTGCTCATGTCCTCGAGCCTGGAGGTCGAGCAGACGATCGCCCACGCCGACGTCGTCATCGGCGCCGTCCTCATCCCGGGGGCACGGGCTCCGAAGCTGATCAGCCGCGCGATGCTCTCAGACATGCAGCCGGGTGCGGTGATCGTCGACGTCGCCATCGACCAGGGCGGGTGCATCGAGACGGCCCATCCGACCACGCACTCGGATCCCGTCTACGAGGTCGACGGGGTCATCCACTACTGCGTCGCGAACATGCCGGGAGGCGTGCCCGTCACATCCACGAAGTCGCTGACGAATGCGACGCTCCCCTACGTAGAGGCGATCGCCGATCACGGGCTCGCCGACGCCGTAGGGCGCGACCCCTCACTGGGCCACGGCGTCAACGTCCTCGACGGCAAGATCACCCACGAGGCCGTCGCAGACGCGCACGGCCTCGAGTACACGCCGCTCGCGGACGTGCTCCCGCTCGCGCCGGTCTAGCTGCCGGCCTGTCCGCCCGGCTTGCGCGTCGGAGTCAGCCGGACGACCACCCACGTTACGGCCGCCGCAACGCCGACGACTGCGAGGACGTAGCCGACGAAAGCGATAAGGCCGAGGGCGGTCGACATGGGCGTCCCTAGAATAGCCCCGTGCCCAGGGCGTGCGTCATCGTGCTCGATGCCGTCGGCGCCGGCGAGCTGCCGGACGCGGGCCAGTACGGAGACGAGGGCTCGGACACACTCGGGAACGTCGCGCGAGCGGTCGGCGGCCTCGACCTGCCGAGCCTCGAGGCGCTCGGCCTCGGCAACGTGGAGCCGCTCGAGGGCTGTCCGCCACAGCCGGGCGCGCCCGCGGTGGCGGGGCGCCTGTTCGAGCGCTCGAAGGGGAAGGACACGACGACCGGACACTGGGAGCTCATGGGCGTGGTGACCGCACAGGCGTTCCCCACATACCCGCACGGATTCCCCCACGACGTGATCGATCCGTTCATGCACCGCACCGCGCGGGGCGTGATCGGGAACAAGGCGGCCTCCGGTACCGAGATCATCCAGGAGCTCGGGGAGGAGCACCAGCGGACGGGCAAGTGGATCGTCTACACGTCGGCCGACTCCGTCTTCCAGATCGCCGCCCACGAGGACACCGTCCCACTGGACGAGCTGTACGCAGGCTGCCGGGCCGCACGGGAGATCCTCACCGGCAAGCACGCGGTCGGACGCGTCATCGCGAGGCCTTTCACGGGTGAGCCGGACAACTACGTCCGGACGCCGAACCGGCACGACTTCTCGCTCGAGCCGCGGCGGCCGAACTACCTGACGCTCGTTCGCGAGGGCGGCCGGAAGGTCTACGGCGTCGGCAAGATCGGCGACATCTTTGCCGGCTGCGACATCGACGAGTCGCTGCCGACGAAGTCGAACATCGAGGGGATCCAGCAGACCGAGCAGCTCCTCCGCGAACTCGACGATGGCTTCGTCTTCGTCAACCTCGTCGAGACGGACATGCTCTGGGGCCACCGCAACGACCCCGTCAACTTTCATCGTTGCCTGCAGGACTTCGACTACCGGCTCCCCGATCTGCTCGACGCACTCCGGCCGGGCGACCTCCTCATCATCACGTCGGACCACGGCTGCGACCCGACGACGCCGTCAACGGACCACTCCCGCGAACACGCGTTATTGCTCGCGTACGTCGAAGGGCGCAACGCGGCCGGTCGGATCCACGAGGGAGAGTTCGCGGACGTGGGCGCGACCGTCAATGCATGGCTCGGCGGCAAGGCGCCGTCGCGTGGCATCCCGGGACAGCCCATCGTGACGCCGTAAGACCGTCGGTGGGCCCTCGAACCACGACTACGCTGACGGCATGCCGGAGCTGCCGGAGGTCGAGAGCGTCCGCAGGCAGCTCGAGCCCGCGCTGGTGGGCCGACGCTTCGAGCGCGTGCGCATCGACGACCCGCGCCTCGTTCGTCCCTACGAACCCGCCGAGGTGGCGGCCGAGCTCGAAGGGGAGCGCGTGGCGGCCGTGGAGCGGCGTGGCAAGTATCTGGTTGTTCGGTTCGAGAGCGGTCGGATTCTCCTGATTCACCTCCGGATGACGGGGAGCCTGTTACATGCGCCGAGCGGCTCGCTCCAGGACGATCCGCACCGACGCGCTGTTGTCACGTTAGAAGACGGATCGGACGTCGCGTACCGGGACGTCCGGCGCTTCGGCACTTGGCTCTTGCTCGAGCCGGGGGAGGCGGATCCGTATCTCGGCGCTCGGGTCGGCGACGAGCCGCTCGACGCGCTCTTCACGGCAGCCCGGCTCGGCGAGCGTTTGGCGGGTCGGCGGACGTCTCTGAAGGCGGCCCTGCTCGATCAGCGAACGCTCGCGGGCATGGGAAACATCTACGCCGACGAGGCTCTGTGGCGGGCCAAGCTCAATCCGCTGCGCCCCGCGGCCGGCCTCGACCAGGCCGAGCTGAGGCGGCTGCACCGCGGCATCCGGGCCGCACTCGAGCACGGTCTCGCCCGACAGGGATCGACGCTGCGCGACTACCGGCTACCCGACGGAAGCGGCGGCTCGATGCAGGACGAGTTCCGAGTCTACGGGCGCCGCGACGAGCCGTGCGACCGCTGCGGGACGCCGATCGCGCGCACGCGGGTCGCCGGCCGGACGACGTGGTATTGCCCGAGGTGCCAGCCCGAGCAGCCGGCTCAGGCGGCGAGGAGCTCTTCGAGACGGCCCTCGCGGTCGAGGCGCCAGAGCTCGGTGTAGCCGCCGATCGGGCGACCGTCGACGACGATCTGCGGCACCGTCCAGCCGCCGGTCGCGTCGAACACCGTCTGCCGGAAAGCCGGGTCGTCGTCCAGCGAGAGCTCCTCGTACTCGAGCCCGCGGGAGTCGAGAAGCGTCTTCGCACGCACGCAGAAGCCGCACCAGCGCGTCGTATAGATCTGGATTCTGGGCATCCTTTCTTACAACGCATAAACCGCGCGACCTGTTCCTGCCCGACGCCGTCCCTAGACTGGAACAGGCATGGCCGGACGTGCGTACAGGACTGAGGCCGTCGTGCTCCGGTCGATCCGGCTCGGAGAGGCTGACCGCGTCCTCCACCTCTACACCGAGGCCCACGGCCGCGTCGGCGCGGTCGCCAAGGGCGTGCGGAAGACGAAGTCGCGCTTCGGCGCCCGGCTCGAGCCGCTCTCGCACGTCGAGCTCGTCCTCCACCGCGGCCGCGGCGAGCTCGAGACGGTGACCGGGGCCCAGCTTGTCCGGTCGCACCGAGCGGCACGCGAGGACTACTACCGCTTCTCCGTCGGCATGATCGGCGCGGAGGCGATGCTGCGCCTGTTCAGCGAGGAGGAGGCGAACGAGCGGGCGTTCACCGCATTGACGTGCTTCCTCGACCTCCTCGACGGGACACCGCATGTCGCCGACCGGCCGACGCTCGACCCGCTCGGGCTGGCGTTCCAGCTCAAGCTGCTCTGGCTGGCGGGCTATCTGCCGCACGTCTCGGCCTGCGCGGAGTGCGGCGCCGAGGACGAGCAGCTCGTCGGTTACTCCACACGCGCGGGCGGCGCTGTCTGTGCGCGCTGCGCGGCGGCGACCGAGGCGCTCGCGCTCGCCGCGGACGGGATCGCCGGAATCGAGGCGCTCCTCGCACGGCCTCTCGCTGACGCGGCCGGCCTCGACCTCTCCGAACGCGCGCGGCGGGACGTGCTGCGCGTGGTCACCGCCTCGTACGAGTACCACGGCGGCTTCCGGCTGAGGACTCTGACGAGCCGCAGCGCCTAGCCGGCGTAGCCGAACGGCTCGAAGTTGAGCGTGCCCTGCTGGCACACGCTCGTCGGCGGCTTGATCGACGCCTCGGTCACTCCTCCGCCGGCAGTCGTCACCTGCAGCTGGTGCGCCGCCGGCTGGCATGGGCCGGTCTGTGAGTCGCCGTCCCCGGCCACGTCCGGGGAGAACCGCGCCTGCGCCAGGGCGGAAGCGCCCGGAGGAAGAACGATCGGCCGCTTCCCGCCTCCGGCCGCCCGGATGTGGGTCGGCAGCGGCGTGCCGCTCGCTCCGAGCAGCGTCGCCTGGGGGACTCCGCGGACGAGGCATGAGCTCCCCGAGGAGTTCTTCAGCGTGAGCGCGTACGCGATCTGGCCGGCGCCGGCGCTGTTGGGGACGAGCGTGAAGGTGCCAGCGAGCTGCGCGCCGGTGCACGGCTTGGTCCCTGACACAGATCCCGTCGTCGTCACCGTCTTCGTGGACGTGACCGTCCGGGTGTGCGTCACAGTCACCGTCTTCGTGCCGCTGCCGAGGCAGCCGGCGGCCGTCAGCGCGACGGCAGGGAGGACCAGTCCTGCTGCAGCGCGCCGTCCAGCCACTCGCGGACGCCGCCGATCGGTAGGCGTTCCTGCGCTAGCGAGTCCCGGTCCCGCACGGTGACCGTCTCGTCCTCGAGGGTCTGCTCGTCGACGGTGAAGGCCCACGGCGTACCTATTTCGTCCTGGCGACGGTAACGCCTGCCGATCTGGCCGCTGTCGTCGTGCTCGACGACGTGGTGGCGGCGAAGCTCCTCGTACAGCGCGCGCGCCCGCGTCGCCATGCCTTCGTCGCGCGGCACGAGCGGGAGGACCGCCGCCTTCACGGGCGCCACCTCGGGGTGGAGGCGGAGGACGACGCGCTCACGGTCGCCGACCACCTCCTCGTGGTAGGCGTCGCAGAGGAGCGCGACGAAGATCCGCTCGATGCTGACGGCGGGTTCGACCACGTGCGGCGTGTAGCGGTTGCCGTCGGGGTCGATCCACTCGAGCTTCGTGCCGGAGTGCTGCGTGTGCTGCGTGAGGTCGTACTCGCCGCGGTTCGCGACTCCCTCGAGCTCCTGCCAGCCGATCGGATAGAGATACTCGATGTCGCTCGTAGCGGTCGAGTAGTGGGAGCGCTCCTCCTCGGAGTGCTCGCGCACGCGGAGGTTCTCCTCGCGCAGGCCGAGGCTCCGGTGCCAGCCGAGCCGCTGGTCGAGCCAGTACTCGAACCATTTCGTCGCATCCGCCGGTGGGACGAAGAACTCCATCTCCATCTGCTCGAACTCGCGGACGCGGAAGAGGAAGTTGCCCGGCGTGATCTCGTTCCGGAACGACTTCCCGACCTGGGCGATGCCGAAGGGCGGCTTGCGCCGCGCGAGCTGGGCGACGTTCTTGAAGTTGATGAAGATGCCCTGGGCGGTCTCCGGGCGGAGGTAGGCAGCCGAGCTCTCGTCCTGGAGGGCACCGACGTGCGTCTCGAACATGAGGTTGAACCGGCGCGGTTCGGTGAGGTCGCAGTCGGGTGTCTCGCCGGGCCGCTTGCTCGGCTTGCGGCCGCACTTCTCGAACTCGAGCTGGTCGGCGCGGAAGCGGAGCTTGCACGTGCGGCAGTCGACGAGCGGGTCCGTGAAGCCCTCGACGTGGCCCGACGCCTCCCAGACCCGCGGGTTGAGGATGATCGCGGAGTCGAGGGCGACCATGTCGTCGCGCTCCTGCACCATCGCGCGGAACCACAGCGAGCGGATGTTGTTCTTCGTCAGGACGCCGTAGTGGCCGTAGTCGTAGGTCGAGCCGAGTCCGCCGTAGATCTCCGAGGACGGGAAGACGAAGCCGCGGCGGCGACAGAGCGAGACGATCGTGTCCATCGTCACCGGTTCCGCCGTCTCGGTCATGGGCGGAGGTTACCCCGGTGGTCCACGCGGGCTGTCGGCTCGGCATCGCCGCCCGTGCGCCACCTCCCAGCTTGCCGGCGCGAAGCTGGCACACCGCCGTACGGCGTGTCGGCGTACGCTCGCCTCCCCGTGGGTGGGTGGGGGTTTGGGACGGGGAGAGAAACGCAGCCCCGTTACGCTGACCGCCGATGCCGAACCCGCCGGTCGAGCTTCACGTAGTCTCCGACGCCACCGGCGAGACCGCAGCGCGCCTGGTTCAGGCCCTCGAGGCACAGTTCCCGGAGCAGGACTTCGTCGAGATCCGCCACCCGCGCGTCGAGTCGGAGGACGACCTCCAGCTCGCCGTCAACCGGATGCGCGGCCGGCCCGCCGTCGTCGTCTACACCCTCGTCCAGCCGGAGCTCCGCGAGGCCATGCGCACCCTGTGCCGCCGTGCCCGCCTCCACTACTGCGACCTCCTCGGCCACCCGATCGACGCGGTTGCACGCGTTTCCGGCCAGACGGCGAAGATGACCCCGGGCTCGCGGCCGCCGCTGAACTCCGCGTACTTCAAGCGGATGGAGGCGATCGAGTTCGCCGTCCGTTACGACGACGGCGTGGCACACGGGCTGCACGAGGCCGACGTCGTCCTCGTCGGCGTCTCGCGCACGTCGAAGACGCCGCTCTCCATCTACCTCGGCTATCTCGGCCACAAGGCCGCGAACGTCCCGGTCGTGAAGGGGATCGCACCCCCCGCCGAGCTGTTCGAGATCGACCGGGCAAAGGTCGTCGGCCTCACGATCGACCCGAATCGGCTCGCCGAGATCCGCAGGGCGCGCGTCAGGACGATGGGCGCACCCGGCCGCAACCGGCAGTACGCCGAGCTCGCCGAGATCTACGAGGAGCTCGAGGAGGCCAAGAAGCTCCACCGCAAGCTCCGCTGCCCCGTGATCGACATCTCAGAGCTCTCGATCGAGGAGACGGCGCACCGGATCCTGCGCGTCGTCGAGGAGCGTGCCGGCGAGGCAAACGCTCAGGCCGCGCGGTGACGACCGAGCCGCCCGCCGTCCCGCGCAAGCCGAAGCCGCGCATCCCGCTCTGGC
>JAICZB010000252.1 GCA_025933895.1 Thermoleophilia bacterium | reverse complement strand
GCTCGTGCCCGCGTTCAGGAAGGCAGCGTCGAACTCGCCCTCGAGCGACCGCCAGGCTTCCGGCTCGCCGACGTCGAACTCCGGGAGGTCGAGCACCAGGGGATCGTCGAGGAGCGCGCAGATCGCCGAGCCGATCCCGCCGCGGCCGCCGGTCACGAGCGCCCTCACGGGAGGAGCACGACCTTTCCGACGCTGCGGCGCGACTCGACGAGCTCGTGTGCCTGCTCGACGTCAGCGAGCGGGAACTCCGCGCCGACGAACGGCCGGATCGAACCCGCGCGCCAGAGCTCCAGCAGCTCGCCCGTCGCGGCTGCGACGACGTCCGGTGCATGGCGGAGGAGGCGGCCGATGTAGACGCCCTGGACGCCCACGTTCCGGCCCACGAGCTGCGCCGGCTGCAGCTCCGGCCAGAGCCCGCCCGCGTAGCCGATCGCCACGAGCGTGCCGAGCGGCCGCAGCCGCGCGACCGCGGCCTCGAACAGCTCACCGCCGACCGGATCGGCGACGACGTCGACGCGCAGGTCGTCCGGCAGCTCGTCGTAGACGTACGCCTCCTCGGCTCCGAGCTCGCGGCAGACCTCGAGCTTCTCCGGCGAGCCGACGGCCGCGACGACGCGCGCGCCGAGCGCCCGCGCCACCTGGATCGTGGCCGTGCCGACGCCGCCGGCCGCCGCGTGCACGAGCACCGTCTGGCCTCCCCTGAGAACCACCTGCCGCGTCAGCGGGACGTACGCGGTGAGGAACGTGAGGACGAAGCCGGCGCCCTCGGCGAAGCTCGCGCCGTCGGGCAGCGGCACCAGCGCCCCGCGCGGGACGGCGGCTAGCTCGGCGTACGCGCCCGGAGTGTGGAGCGCCATCACGCGCGTGCCGTCCTCGAGCTCGCCCGCGAGCTCCGCGCCGAGCACGACCGGCAGCTCGGGCATCTGCGGATAGCGGCCGCGCCGGATCAGGACGTCGAGGAAGTTGATCCCGGCGGCGCGCACTCGCACGAGCGCCTCGCCGTCCTGCGGCACCGGGTCGGCCACGTCACGGAGCTCGAACGGCCCGTCGACCTCGCTGAGGACCGCCGCTCTCAACCGGTCTGGGCCGGCTGGGCTTGCTCTGACCGGGCCGCAAACTGCTCACGCAGCGCCGTCTTGAGGAACTTGCCGACGCTCGTCTTCGGGATCTCGGCGACGAACTCGATCCGGTCGGGAATCCACCACTTCGCGAAGCTCGGCGCGAGGAACTCCCGCAGCTCTTCCGCAGTCGCGGAGGCGCCTTCGCGCAGCACCACCGCCGCGAGCGGCCGCTCGCCCCACTTCTCGTCGGGCACGGCGATCACCGCGGCCTCGGCGACCGCGGGATGCGCCATGAGCGCGTTCTCGAGCTCGACCGAGGAGATCCACTCGCCGCCCGACTTGATCACGTCCTTCGAGCGGTCCTTGATCTGGATGAAGCCGCGCGGATGGATCGAGACGATGTCGCCGGTGCGGAACCAGCCGTCCTCCGTCCAGCGATCCGCGCACTCCGGCGCATCGTGGTAGCCCGCCGCGACCCACGGCCCGCGCACCTCGAGCTCGCCCATCGCCTCGCCGTCCCAGGGCACGTCCTCGTCGCCCGCGCGAGCGCGCACCTCGACGAACGGGAGCGGGAAGCCCACCGTCGACTGGTAGTCCCAGCGTGTCTCGGCGTCCGCCTCCGCGAGGTCGTAGGGGAGCGTGGCCGTGGAGGCGACGGGCGACGTCTCGGTCATCCCCCAGCCCTGGCAGATGCGCAGGCCGTGTCGCTCCTCGAATGCGGCGATCATCGCGCGCGGAACCGCCGAGCCGCCGACGAGCATCGCCTTCATGGCGGAGAGGTCCCAGCGGCCGGGCTCCGCGTCGAGGCGCGCGAGGATCCCCATCCAGATCGTCGGCACTCCCGCCGCCCAGGAGACGCGCTCCTGCTCCATGTTCTCGAGCAGGCTGTCGGGATCGAGGTTCGGACCGGGATAGACGAGCTTCGCGCCCTGCATCGTCGCGAGGTACGGATAGCCCCACGCGTTCGCGTGGAACATCGGCACCACCGGCATGACGGCGTCGTCGATGCCGAAGCCGAGGCCGAGCGGGTTGTTCGAGCCGACGCCGAGCGCGTGCAGGACGGACGAGCGGTGGGAGTAGACGACGCCACGCGGCCGGCCGGTCGTGCCGCTCGTGTAACACATCGCCGCGGCCTCGCGCTCGTCGAGGTCCGGATCCTCCCAATCGGCCGGATCCGCCGTCGCGAGCAGCTCCTCGTACGAGTCCTCGACCACGAAGACGTGCTCGATCTCGGTGCCCTCCCGGAACTGCTCGAGCAGCGGCAGGAGCGCGCGGTCGACGATCACGGCCCGGTCGCCGGCGTGCTTCGCGATGTAGTTGAGGTCGTTGGGGTGGAGGCGGAGATTGAGCGTGTGGAGGACGAAGCCGCCGCACGGGATGCCGAAGTACGCCTCGTGGTGCTGGTGGTGGTTCCAGCACAGCGTCGCGACGCGGTCGCCGCGTTCGAGGCCCGCCTTCCGCAGCGCGGCTGCCAGCTGCCGCGCGCGGCTCAGCGTCTCGCGGTGGTTCGTCCGATGGAAGCTCCTGTCGGGGAGGCGCGTGACGATCTCGCCGTCGCCGAAGAACGCTTCCGCCCGGCGCAGCAGGTGCGTCAGGGTGAGCGGGAAGTCCATCATCAGGCCTTGCATCGCGCTCATTCTCCTACGCCAGCAGTGCTTCGGCGACTTGGAGGCGGAGCGCCGCGGGCCGTTGGCCGAAGCCCTCGAGCCAGAGGGCGCGCTTGTAGAAGCGGTGGAGCGGATGCTCCCAGGTGAAGCCGATCCCGCCGTGCGCCTGGATCGAGCGCTCGCAGGCGGCGACGGCGGCCTCGGTCGCAAAGACCTTCGCGGAGGCGGCCGCGACTTCGGCACGGTCGTCCTCCTCGGCGACGCACCAGGCGGCCCAGTAGACGAGCGAGCGGGCGAGCTCGACGTCGGTGTACGTCTGCGCGAGCGGATGGGAGACCGCCTGGTAGGTGCCGATCGGCTTGCCGAACTGGACGCGCGTCTTCGCGTGCTCGACCCCGAGATCGAGAGCGCGCTGTGCGACGCCGAGGGCCTCGGCCGCGCAGGCGGCGCGGAAGCGCGGGGTCTCCTCCTCCACCTGCCACAGCGGTCGCGTCGGGTCGACGGTCGCGGAGTCGTCGCCGCCGACCGCCACGGACGCGACGTGCGCGAGGAGCGGGCCGGGGTAGAGCACGTAGCCGGTTTCCTCGAGGAGCAGAGCCTCCTCGACGAAGCCGAGCCCGGCCTCCGCGACATCGAGCCAGCCGAGCTCCTTCAGCTCGCTCCAGCGATCGTCGGTCGAGTCCCAGTCGCGGTCGAGCGGGAAGCGGTCGGCGAGCCACGCGTGCGCCGAGTGCTTGAGCTCGAGCTGGTCTTCGGAGAGCGCGAAGTCCATCAGCGCGACCTCGGGAGCCCGAGCACGCGCTCGGCGATGATGTTGCGCAAGACCTCCGACGTCCCGGCCTCGATCGTGTTGCCGCGGCTGCGGAGCT
>JAICZB010000286.1 GCA_025933895.1 Thermoleophilia bacterium | reverse complement strand
TGTTATCGTACCCTCCAGCCGTCCCGTTCTGGACAGCATACAAAGGGCTAACCCCTACAGCTTCAGTTGTGATCCAGTGTTCATATAGGTTAGTAATCTGCTGGGTCGCACTATAGTTGACACATTCGTCCATGTTAGTCCCGTTAGCCTGGAGGCCGCCATTCTCCCATCCCTTGAAGGGGCCGATTTGTGCCCAACCGCCAGGCGTGAACCCAGTCACGACCGTGTGCATCATGATCCACGCCCATGACCAGCAATGATTCGCGATGCAATTCGGGGCTAGCTGAGGACTACGTACTTCGATATCGCTTTTTACAATCGTGTACGAATTTGCATCCGTATGCGTATACCCGAAGGTCAAGCCTCCATGCGGCGTGGGTGCTCCCTCGGCGGTGAGCTTGTCGCAGATCGCCTGCAACGTCATCCCACGGGTGCGCATCGCCCTGTCCGCCGCGCCAGCTTCGGCGAGATCGACTGCGGCCTTCCAAGTCGAACGCCTTGCTTCCTCTTCACCGCGAGCGCCTCACGAGCCAGGTAGTCCCAGACGGACCCGTCTCGGCGCCCGGCGGCGCGCGTGTCGTCGGGGACCGGCTCCCCGGGCCGGTACTTCCCCGTGAGCGCTCCCTGCGCCAGCGGTGAATAGACGATCTGCGAGACGCCCAGCTCGCGCGAGACGGGGATCACGTCCTGCTCGGGCTCGCGGTGCAGCAACGAGTACTCGGGCTGCGAGGAGACGATCTTCGCGAAGCCGCGGTCGTGCGCGAGCTCGATGCCGTTGCGGATCTGCTCGCCGTTCCAGTTCGAGACGCCGACGAGTCGCGCCTTGCCCGCGTCCACGACCTCGGTCAAAGCTCCGAGCGTCTCCTCGACCGGGACGTCGTCGTCGTACGAGTGGCACTGGTAGAGATCGACGAAGTCGAGCTGCAGCCGCCGGAGCGAGGCGTCGATCTGCTTCAGCACCTGCTCGCGCGAGAGGACCGCGGTCCCCCTCCGGCATCTCGCCATAGACCTTGGTCGCGACGACGAACGAGTCGCGGGGCCGGCCCGCGAGCGCGCGGCCGAGTGCCTCCTCGGAACGGCCATCGCTGTATACGCTCGCCGTGTCGAAGAAGTTGATGCCCTGCTCGAAGGCGACGTCGACGAGCGCGGTAGCTGCAGCCTCGTCGAGGCTCCCGCCGAAGGTCGTCCACGTGCCGAGGCAGATCTCCGAGACGCGGAGATCGCTGTCGCCCAGCTGCCGGTATCTCAAGGTGCCGGATGCTCTTCGGTGTCGATCTGGGCGCGCTGGAGCCGGCCGGAGTAGTCGACGTAGATCGACTTCCACTCCGTGAACACGTCGAGCGCGGCCTGGCCCGCCTCGCGATGTCCGTTGCCGGTGTCCTTCGTGCCGCCGAACGGGAGGTGCACCTCGGCGCCGATCGTGCCCGCGTTGACGTAGGTGATGCCCGCCTCGAGGTCGCGCATCGCGCGGAAGGCTGCGTTGACGTCCTGCGTGAAGATCGAGGACGAGAGGCCGAACTTGATCCCGTTCGAGACATGGATCGCCTCGTCGAGGTCGGCGACCGGGATGAGCGCGGTCGTTGGGCCGAAGATCTCCTCCTGCGCGATCCGCATCTGCGGGTCGACGTCGGCGAAGACGGTCGGCCGGTAGAAGAAGCCTTTCCCGAGTGCGCCGTCGCCCGCGACCTCGCCGCCGGTGAGGAGCTTCGCGCCCTCGTCGCGGCCGATCTCGGTGTAGGAGTGGATCTTCTCCAGCGCGGTGCGGTTGATCACCGGGCCGATGTCGGTGTCGTCCTCCCAGCCGGGCCCGAGCCGCAGCTTCTCGACACGCTCGACGAGCCGTGACTGGAGCGCGTCGTACGCGCCGCGCTGGACGATCACGCGCGAGGCAGCGGTGCAGCGCTGCCCGGAGGTGCCGAACGCCGACCACAGGATCCCGTCGACCGCGAGCTCGAGGTCGGCGTCGTCGAGCACGACGATCGCGTTCTTGCCGCCGAGCTCGAGGTGGACGTGCGTGAGGGTCTCGGCCGCCGCCTTCAGCACCTCGACGCCCGTCTCGCGGGAGCCCGTGAGCGTGATCACGCGGACGTCGGGGTGGCGCACGAGCCGGTCGCCGACCGTACCGCCGCCGCCGTGGACGATGTTGACGACGCCGCTCGGAATGCCCGACTCGGCTAGAAGCTCGACGAAGCGCTGCGCGAGCGCAGGCGTGTCCGTAGCCGGCTTGAGGACGACCGTGTTCCCGCAGACGAGCGCCGGGATGAGCTTCCACGACGGGATCGCCACGGGGAAGTTCCACGGCGTGATCGCGCCGACGACCCCGATCGGCTGGCGCACACTCATGTTCCATTTGTCGCGCAGCTCGGACGGGGTCGTGTGGCCGAAGAGGCGCCTGCCCTCGCCGGCCATGTAGTACGTGATGTCGATCGCCTCCTGGACGTCGCCGCCCGCCTCGGCCTTCACCTTCCCCATCTCACGCGTCATCAGGTCG
>JAICZB010000047.1 GCA_025933895.1 Thermoleophilia bacterium | reverse complement strand
CCGAGGACGTCTACGCGCTCACGAGCGCCGGCGATCCGCGCCTGTCTCCCGACGGCAGGCACGTCGCGTACGTCGTCAACCGGATCGACCGCGAAGAGAACGCCTACCGCGCCGCCGTCTGGCTGGCGCCCCTCGACGGCTCGCAGGAGCCGCGACAATTCACCTCCGGCGAGCGGAGCGACCACTCCCCACGCTGGTCTCCGGACGGGCAATGGCTCGCGTTCGTCTCGAATCGCGACGGCGAGGACGAGAAGAAGGCGCACGGGGAGCTCTACGTCCTGCCCGCCGACGGCGGCGAGCCTCGTCGGCTGACGGATGGGAAGGAGTCCGTCGAGTCGATCGCGTGGTCGCCCGACTCGCGCCGGATCGCGTTCGCACGCCGCGTCCCCGACGAGGCCTACGAGGAGGAGGACGAGCGACGGCGCGCGCCGCGCCGATTCGACCGCGTCTTCTACAAGCTCGACGGCGTCGGCTGGACCGGCGACCGCCGGAAGCACGTGTTCGTGGTCGGGCTCGACGGCGAGGACGAGCGGCAGGTCACGGACGGCGACTGCGATGACGACGAGCCGGCCTGGTCTCCCGACGGAAAGCGCATCGTCTTCGCCTCCATGCGCGGCGACCGCTGGGACGTCGAGCTCGTCGAGGCGCTGTACGAAGTCGACGTCGGCGCGGAGGGAGCGGAACCGAGGCGACTGACACAGCCGGACGAGGCCGGCAGCTCGGCCTCGTTCTCGGCCGACGGCTCGCTCATCGCCTATGTGCACACGCCCGAGGACGGCACGTCTCCACATCACAGCCAGATCGCGGTGATTGGCAGCGACGGGAGCGATCGCCGCGTGCTCACCGCTTCACTCGATCGCCAGTGCGCTCCCTATCCGCTCGCGCGCGAGCCGGTCTGGGATGGCGACCGCGTCGCGTTCGCGGCCGAGGACGGCGGCAACGTCCACCTCTACACGGTTGCGGCCGACGGCTCGGGCGAGCCCGAGCTCCTCGTCGGCGGCGAGCAGCTGACGGGCCTGTACGACCTCGCCGACGGCGTCCTCGTGTACACGGCGAGCACCCACACGAGGCCCCAAGAACTGTTCACCGGAAACGGGAAGCGCATCACGTCCGTCTGCGACGACTTCGTCTCCGGACGCCGACTGGCGGACGTCGAGCGCTTCAAAGCCGCCTCCGCCGACGGCACCGAGGTCGACGCATGGCTCGTGCGCCCGCCCGACTTCGACGAGACGCGCCGCTATCCCGCGCTGATCACGATCCACGGCGGCCCGTTCACGCAGTACGGCACCGGCTTCTTCGACGAGGTGCAGGTCTACGCCGCCGCCGGGTACTGCGTCCTGTTCTCGAACCCGCGAGGCGGTTCCGGCTACTCCGAGGAGTGGGGGCGCGCGATTCGCGGCCCGGGCAACGACGCCGGCCCCGGCTGGGGCACCGTCGACTACGAGGATCTGATGGGCGTCGTGGACACGGCGCTCGAGCGGTTCCCGTTCCTCGACGGCGACCGGCTCGGTGTCCTCGGCGGCTCCTACGGCGGCTTCATGACGTCGTGGATCGTCGGTCACACGCAGCGCTTCAAGGCGGCGCTGTCGGAGCGGGCCGTCAACCAGATGGTGAGCGCCTTCGGCTCGAGCGACATCTTCTGGATCTTCGAGCGGCAGTTCGGCGGGCCGATGTGGGAGCACGTCGACGAGTGGACGCGGATGTCGCCGGCGACGTACGCGCGCGACATCGAGACGCCGTTGCTCGTCGTGCACTCCGAGAACGACCTGCGCTGCAACGTCGAGCAGGGCGAGCACCTCTTCACCCTCCTCCGGCTGCTCGGCAAGGAGGTCGAGATGCTCCGCTTCCCGGCCGAGGGCCACGAGCTGTCCCGCTCGGGCTCCCCGGTGCACCGTGTTCAGCGGTTCGAGGCGATCCTCGACTGGTTCGGCCGTTACCTCGAGCCCGGCGAGAGCTGAGCCGCGCCTGCGGGCGGGAGCGCCGAGCCGCGCCGGCCGCGCAGCGGAGAGAGGACCGTCCACGGGATCACGAGCAGCCCGCCGGCTGCGCACACCCAGAGCGTCGCGTGGAGCCCGACCGCCGTCGCGACCGCGCCGCCGAAGAGCGAGCCGAGCGGCTTCGCGCTCTGCGTGAGGAAGCTCATCGCGCCTGCCGTCCGCCCGTAGAGATGCTCGGGCGTTGCGGCCTGGCGCAGCGCCGCGGTGTTGACGTCGAACAGCATCACGGCGATCCCGCCGACGGCCTCGGCGACGGCGAGGATCGTGACCGCGAGCCACGCCGGCTGGCCGGGCGAGGCGAGCGGCACGATCGCGAGCGCCGGCGGGAATCCGATCGTGGCGAGCATGATCGTCCGCCCGGCACCGAGCCGGCGGGCGAGCCGCGGCGCGAGCTGGGTTCCCGCGAGTGCGCCGACGGCGCCGGCTGCGAAGGCTAGGCCGATCAGCAGCGGGCTCAGATGGAGCTTCCGGACTGCATAGAGCACGAGCACCGCGTAGATCGCCAGGCCGAAGAAGTTGAGCGTCGCCGCGCTGCCCGCGATCGCCCGTTGCAGCGGGTCGTCGCGGACGTAGCGCAGGCCGGCGACGAGGTCGTACCGGAGCGACGACCCGCGTTCCAGCCGCCGCTCCGGCTCGGGTGCGCGGATGGAGCGCAGGGCGAACGCGGACACGAGGAACGAGACCGCGTCGACGAGGATCGCGAAGGGCGCGGTGATCGCATGCACGAGCAGGCCCGCGATCGAGGGCCCCGCGATCTGGGCGGTCGCGTAGCTTCCCATCAGCTTCGCGTTCCCGTCGACGAGCTGCTCCCGCGGCACGAGCACGTTGAGGTACGAGCCCCACGCCACGTTGAAGGCGAGCGTGAGGCAGCCGGCAGCGAAGGCCACCGCGAACAATTGCCCGAGCGACAGGGCGTGGAAGGCGGCGGCGACCGGAACCGAGAGGAGGATCGCGGCGCGGCCGAGGTCCGCGGCCACGAGGATCCAGCGGCGCCGGGCGCGACGGTCGACCCACACGCCGACCAGCAGGGCGAACGCGATCCAAGGAGCCATGCCCGCGGCCGACAGGAGACCCATCTGGAATGCGGTCGCATGGAGCGTGAGCACGGCCGCGAACGGCAGCGCGAGCTCGGTCACCTGCGAGCCGAAGACGGAGACCGTCTGCCCGGCCCAGAGCCGGACGAAGTCGCGGTGGCGCCAGAGGCTCATTGCTTGCTCGGGACGCCGAAGCTCGCCCACCACACGTCGACCGCGTCGGCCGGCGCGTCCTTCCGCCCGGCCGGGAAGTACGGCTCGAGGAGAGAGAGCATCGCCTCGCCGAGCTTCTCGGCCTCTGCCGGGGTGAGGCGCAGCACCGACTGCGCGTACATCGGCTCCGGCCAGTCGGCGGGCGGAGCGGCGAGGTACTCCTGAACGAGCCGGAAGTCGCGCGCGAGGAAGGTGCCGGCGAGCGCGCGCGCGGCGTCCGCGTCGTCCGCGCCCGACCAGTGGAGCCCGCGCGCGACCTTCTGCCACGGCCGCTCCTTTCCGTTCGAGGCCTCGGCCCGCTCGACGAAGCCGTACTTCGCCAGCGTGCGGAGGTGGTAGCTGCACGACTGCGGGCTCTCGCCGACGGCCTCCGCGCATTCGGTCGCCGTCTTCGCGCCGCCGGCGAGCGTCGCAAGCAAGTCGAGGCGCACCGGATGCGCCAGCGCGCGCATCGCGCGCGGGTCGGTGATCTCGAGCTGGTCGCGGCGGTTCCTCTTGAAAGACATCTTTCGCAAGAAGTCTTTCACATCCTGCCCGCTGCGTCAAACCGCTAGCCCAGCCAGGAGTCTGAGACCGTCAGCCGAAGCGAGCGACGGCCCGGGCGCGGCGACGTTCCGCCTCGACCTCCCGGTCCTTCGGCGCCGCGGCCGTCACGAGATCCTCGAGCAGATGCTGGGTGAGATGCGCGATCTCGTGCACCGCACGATCGAACGCCGCCTCGTTGGCCTGCGACGGCTTGTTCATGCCGCTGACCTTGCGCACGTACTGCAGCGCCGCGGAGCGCACCTCTTCGGAGGTCGCTGGTGGATCGAAGTTGTAGAGAACGCGGATGTTCCGGCACATGCCTCGATGCTACGCGACGCTCGCCTCGACGCCGCTGATGCGCGGCGCGGGCGTCCCGGGCGCCACGAGGTGGCATGCGACCAGGTGGTCCGGAGCGAACTCGCGGAGCGCAGGCTCGACCTCGTCGCTCTGGGGCGCGGAGAGGTCGTGGAGCGGGCAGCGGGTGTGGAAGCGGCAGCCGCTCGGCGGCGCGAGCGGGCTCGGCGGGTCTCCCTCGAGGACGACCCGCCGTCGCTTCCGCTGCTCCGCCGGATCCGGAACGACCGCGGCCGAGAGCAGCGCCTGCGTGTACGGGTGCTGCGGGTCGCGGAAGATCGCGTCGCGACTAGCGACCTCGACGAGCTGGCCGAGGTACATGACTGCGATCCGGTCGCACAGGAACTCGACCGTGGCGAGGTCGTGGGTGATGAAGAGGCACGAGAAGCCCATGTCGCGCTGCAGGTCGCGGAGAAGGTTGAGAATCGACGCCTGCACCGAGACGTCGAGAGCGGAGACGGGCTCGTCCGCGACGAGGACGCTCGGCTCGAGGATGAGCGACCGCGCGAGGCCGACCCGCTGGCGCTGGCCTCCCGACAGCTCGTGCGGGTACCGGAACCGATGCTCCGGGCCGAGCCCGACGCGCTCGAAGGTCTCGATCACGCGGCTCTCGCGCGTCTTCCTTCCGGCGAGCCGGTGCAGCCGCAGCGGCTCGGCCACGATCTCGCCGACCGTCATGCGCGGGTTGAGCGACGAGAACGGGTCCTGGAAGACCATGTGCAGGCTGCGCCGCAGCGGCCGAAGCTCGCGGCGCGACAGGTGCGTGATGTCGCGGCCGTGCAGGCGGATCGAGCCGGAGGTCGGCTCGAGCAGCCGGACGACACAGTTCGCAAGCGTCGTCTTGCCGCTGCCCGACTCGCCGACGAGGCCGAGCATCTCCCCTTCGCGGAGCTCGAACGACACGCCGTCGACTGCGTGCACCGTTCCGCTGCTGCCGACGAGCCCGCGGCCGACCGGGAAATGCTTGACGAGTTCCTCGACCTCGAGGACGGACGCAGCGCTCACGCTGCGCGCTCGGCCTCGGGGTGGAAGCAGGCCACGAGGTGGCCGGGGCGCACGGGACGCAGATCCGGAACCTGCGTCCGGGTGGTCTCGTCCGCGTAGCGGCAGCGGTCCGCGAACACGCAGTGCTCGAGCGGGCGTGCGCTCGCCGGGACACGCCCCGGGATCTCCTCGAGCCGTTCGCGCCGCTCGCCCGGCCGCGGGATCGCGCCCAGGAGCCCCACCGTGTACGGGTGCTGCGGCGCCGCGAACAGCTCTGCGGCCGGCGCCTCCTCCACCTTGCGGCCGGCGTACATTACGATCACGCGGTCCGCGATGTCAGCGACGACGCCGAGGTTGTGCGTGACGAGCACGATCGCGGTCCCGAGCTTCTCGCGCACCTCGCGCATCAGATCGAGGATGCCCGCCTGGATCGTCACGTCGAGCGCGGTGGTGGGCTCGTCGGCGATCAGCACCTTCGGATCGCAGGCGAGCGCCATCGCGATCATCACCCGTTGCCGCATCCCGCCCGAGAGCTGGTGCGGATACTCGTCGACCCGCCGCTGCGGGGCGGGAATGCGCACGAGCTGAAGCAGCTCGACCGCGCGCCGGCGCGCGTCGCGGCGCGAGAGGTCGAGGTGCCGCCGCACGACCTCGCCGATCTGGTCGCCGACCGTGAAGACGGGGTTCAGCGAGGTCATCGGCTCCTGGAAGATGTACGAGATCTCCCGCCCCCGCACGCGGCGCAGGCGCCGCGGGCCGAGCGCCAGCAGATCCGCCCCCCCGAAGCGGACGCTGCCGCTCACCTTTGCCGTCTCGGGCAAGAGCCTCACGAGCGACATGCAGGTGACGCTCTTCCCGCAGCCGGACTCGCCGACGATGCCGAGCACCTCGCCCGGGGCTAGCGCGAACGAGACGCGGTCGACCGCCTGCACCGGCCCCTCGTCGGTGTCGAACCGCACCGAGAGGTCGTCGACCTCGAGGAGAGGCTCTGCACTCACCGGGTCGTCCTCGGGTCGAGGACGTCGCGCAGCCCGTCGCCGAGGACGTTGAAGGCGAGCACGGCGAGGATGATCGCAACGCCCGGATAGACCGCGAGCCGCTGCGCCTGGGTCAGGTACGGCTCCGCCTCCTGGAGCATCGTCCCCCACGAGACCGCAGGCGGCTGCGGGCCGAGGTTGAGGAAGGAGAGGATCGCCTCGCCGAGGATGGCCCCCGGGATGGTCACGGTCGCCTGGACGATGAGCGTGTTCGTCATGTTCGGGAGGATGTGACGGAAGATGATCGTCGCGTCGTTGGCACCGTTCAAGACTGCGGCGGGGACGTAGTCCGCCTCGCGCAGCGCGAGCGTCTCGCCGCGCGCGATCCGGATGAAGCCGGGGATGGAGCCGATTCCGAGCGCCAGCGTCACGTTGAGGAGCGACGGCCCGAGGATCGCCGCCAGGCCGACCGCGAGGATCAGGAACGGGAACGCGAGCAGGACGTCGGTGAGGCGGGCGATCACGTGGTCGACCCAGCCGCGGTAGTAGCCGGCGAGCATCCCGATGGGGACCGCGACCACCATCGCCAGCAGCGTCGCGAGGACGCCCACCTGCATCGAGGCCCGTGTGCCCCAGATCAACCGCGAGAGCTCGTCGCGTCCGAGGTCGTCGGTGCCCAGCAGGTGCTTCGACGACGGCTTCGCGAGCACCGCGTTGAAGTCGGTGTGTCCGACGCCGAAGGGGGCGAGCAGAGGAGCGAAGATCGCAACGACGACGAACGCGAGCACGACCAGGAGCCCTCCGACCGCCATCGGCCGGCGCAGGAAGCGCTTGCCGAGCACACGCAGGCGCCGGCGGGAGTCCGCCACGCGCGGGCGCTCGACGTCCTGCGCGACGATGCTCATATCGCCCTGATCCGCGGGTTGAGGAACGAGTAGACGACGTCGACGAGCAGGTTGACGATCACGTAGCCGGCGGCGACGACGAGCACGACTCCCTGGAGGAGCGTGTAGTCGCGCTGGTTCACCGCGTCGATCGTCAGCGCGCCAAAGCCGGGGATGCCGAAGATCACCTCGATCGTGACGATGCCTGAGATGAGCCCGCCGAGCTGCAGCCCCATCACGGTAGTGACCGTGATCAGGCTGTTGCGGAACGCGTGCTTGCAGATGACCGACCATTCCGACAGCCCCTTCGCGCGTGCCGTCCGAACGTAGTCGGCTCCGAGCGAGTCGAGTATCGACGAGCGCATCTGGCGCATGAGCACCGCGGCCAGACCGGTTCCGATCACGACCGCCGGCAGGACCATGTGCTGGAGGTTCGCCAGCGGGTGGTGCAGCGTCGTGTAGCCGCCCGCGGGCAGCCAGTGCAGGTCGACGGCGAACCAGACGATCACCATCAGCCCGAGCCAGAAGTGTGGTACCGAGAGGCCGACGAGCGCGACGCCCGTCGCCGCGTAGTCGCTCGGTCTGCCGCGGCGCACGGCCGCGATCACCCCCGCGGGGATACCGACGACGACCGCGACGAGCATGCTCAGCAGCGCGAGCTCGAGGCTGATCGGCAGCCGTTGCGCGATGGTGCGCCCGACGCCTAGGTCGCGCTGGTCGACGCCGAGGTCGCCTTGGAGCGCGAGCCAGATCCAGTGCCCGTACTGCACTGGTAGCGGCTTGTCGAGGTCGTACTTCGCCTTCACCGCCGCGATTACGGCCGGATCGCGATTCTCGGCCCCGAGGGCGATCGCCGGGTTGCCGGGGATCGCGCGTACGCCGAGGAAGACGACGATGCTCGAGAGGACGAGCACGACCAGGGCGGCTCCCGCCTTGCGGATCAGGAAGCCGCCCATGTCGCTGTTTCTACTTCGTGTAGCCGGCGAACGCGACCCGGAGGAGCGTGTCCGGATACATCTTGATGCCGCCGAGCTTCTTCGAGAAGCCGGCGTTGGCGATCGGATGGTCGAGATAGATCAGCGGCCGATCCTTGAGGATCTGCGCCTCTACCGAGTGGTAGGCGGTGCGCCGCGACTTGGTCGACGCGGCCCGCCGCGCCTTGTTGAGGAGCTTGTCGACCGTCGGCTTCGAGTAACCCGAGTCGTTGAGCGTCCCCGGCGTGGCGACGAACCCGTAGATGTTCCCGTCCGGGTCGACACGGCCCGACCAGCCGATCAGGAACGCGTCGTAGGTGCCCGCGTCCGCCTTCGACAGGGCCGTCACGAAGTCGGTCGACTGCACGTTCATGTGGATCCCTACGGCAGCTTCCTCCGCCTGGATGAACTGCGCCTCGCGCAGTGCCACCGTCCCGGTCGGCACCATCAGGTTCACGGTCGGGTTGCTGATCCCCGACTTCTGCACGAGTGCCTTCGCCTGCTTCGGGTTGTACGGCGTGCACTTGATGCTCTTGTCGAACCACGAGCTCGAAGGGGAGACCGCCGTGCAGCCCGGGAGCACCGTGTTGTTGAAGACGACCTTGGCGAGGGTCTTGCGGTTGATCGCCAGCTCGAACGCCTTGCGCAGCGCCGGGCTCTTCGCGAGATCGGTGCCGACGTTCTGGTAGGGCAGCTTGAGCAGGCCGTTCTTGTTCCCGATGTTGATCGTGATCCCGCCGTAGCCGAGCCCGGCCGCCTTCGTGACGCGCAGCGACTTGTCGCTCTTGATGCCGGGGATGTCGGTCGACGCGAGCCCGTCGATCGCCTGCACCGTCCCCGCCTTCAGCGCCTGCGCCGCGGCCGTCGTGTCGTTGTAGATCTTGAACACGATCTTGGAGAAGTGCACCTTCGACTTGTTGTAGTAGAAGGGCGACCTGACGACCGTGATGCTGTCGCCGGCGATCCGGCCCTTGTACATGAACGGCCCGACACAGACCGGATGCTTGGCGAAGTTGAGCCCGAGCTTCCCGAGCTGCTTCGCCGACAGGATCATCCCCGCGCGGTCCGCGAGCTGCGCGGTCAGCGGCGAGTACGGCGACTTGAGATGGAAGACGACGGCGTACTTGCCCTTCGCCGTGATGCTCTTCACCGCGGAGATCTCGCTCGCACGCACCGAGCCGGTCGCGGTCAGGTAGTGCCTGATCGTCTTCACGACTGCGGCCGAGGTGAAGGCCGTCCCGTCGTTGAACTTGATCCCGTGCCGCAGCTTTACGGTCACGCTGAGCTTGTTCTTCGAGACCTTCGGTAGCGCCGCTGCGAGCTGCGGCACGATGTGCGTCTTCGCGTTGAGGTCGTAGAGCTTCTCGCACATGGTGAGGAAGACCTCGCGGCCGGAGAAGGTGCGCGCAAGCGTCGGGTCGAGCGCGTCCGGCTCGCCCGCGGTCATCGCGACGGTGAGCGTGCCGCCTTGCTTGAACTTCGACACCTTGGCCGAAGCGCCGAAGGCGACACTGATGGAGAAGGTCAGCAGCCCGGCTGCGAGCACCGCGCCGACGGCTACTCCGATGCGGTTGCCTTTCATTGGATCTTCCTTCCTTGGGGGAGGGCGACGCCCGTGAAGGGCGCAACTCTAGACGGGATCCATTCTGGGGTCAACTGGATCCAATGTTAGTGTGCGGAGCCGTGCGTGCGACGGCAGACACCCTCGATACGCGTCGCCGCTCCCGCCTGCGGTCGCTCGCCCTCGACCCGAAGCTGCTCGCGATCGGGCTCGGCGGAGGTCTTCTCTCGGGGCTGCTCGGAGTGGGCGGCGGGATCGTGATGGTGCCGCTGCTCGTGCTGTGGGCGACCTACTCGCAGCGTGACGCGCACGCCATCTCGCTCGGCGCGATCATCCCGATCAGCATCGCGGGCATCGCCACCTACGGCGTGGCCGGAGAGGTCAGGTACTGGCAGGCGATCGGGCTCGCGGCCGGGTCGATCGTCGGCGCGCGGATCGGTGCGGGGCTGCTCGCGCGGATCGACGAGCGGTTGCTCAAGCTCGTGTTCGGTACCTTCCTCGTCGCCGTCGCCGTGCTGCTCGGAGCCCGCGGATGACCGGACCGACGCTCTACGTCGCGCTCGTGGCGTTCGGCGTCGTCGTCGGGGTGGCGTCGGGGCTGCTCGGGGTCGGCGGCGGAACGCTCGTCGTGCCCTTCCTCACCCTGGCCGTCGGCTTCTCGCAGCATTCCGCGGAGGCGACGTCGCTGCTCGTGATCCTCCCGACGGCGATCGCGGGGAGCCTCGCCCTGCGCCGCCGCGGTGTCGGTGACCTCGGGCTCGCGCTGCGCTTCGGCGTCGTCGGCGCCGTCGGCAGCGTCATAGGCGCGCTGCTCGCGCTCGCGCTGCCGGCGTCGACGCTCAAGCTCGTATTCGCGGTCTTCGTCGGCCTCGTCGGCCTCCGCCTCGCCCGAGACGGTATCCGGCCCGAGGAGACACACTCATGAGTGTGTCCGCGGACGAACGGCGCGCGCTCGTCGACAAGCTCGCGAGCCAGCTGCACGCTCGGGTGCTCAGCGGCGAGCTCCCGTCGGGGACACGGCTACGCCAGAAGGCGCTCGCCGAGGAGTTCGGGGTCAGCCGGACACCTGTGCGCGAGGCATTGCGCAAGCTCCAGGCCGGCGGCCTCGTCGAGCTGCAGCCGAACCGCGGCGCCGTCGTCCGAGGCCTCTCCCCGCGAGAGATCCGCGACGCCTACGAGGTCCGCGCCGCGCTCGAGGCTCTCGCCGCCGGGCTCGCGGCCGAGCGCGCGAGCCGCGAGCAGCTCCAGCGGCTCGAGCACGCGCAGGGCGAGTTCCGGGCCGCGCTGGAGGGAACGATCACGCGCCGCCGCGGCGGGCACGAGGTCGGCGCGCGCGACATACGTCGCTGGGCGAGCGCGAACGACGAGTTCCACCAGACGATCCACGAGGCCAGCGGCAACGAGGTTCTCGCCGGCACGCTCGCCCAGCTTGCCCAGAACTTCCCGCGCGATCTGAGCCGGCTCGTCGTGAGCGAGAGCACCGCGATGCTCGAGGCGAACGTCCGCGAGCACGAGACGATCCTCGAGGCGCTCGTGCAACACGACGCGACGGCCGCATACGAGCGGATGCGACACCACGTCAGCCGCGCCGGCGGCCTCGTGACACTCCGGGTCGAGCAGCGGGCAGCCGAAGGCATCTGACCGCGTGACGCGCCCGACATGCGCGGGCGCGACAGCGCGAGCGGAAAGCACACCGCTGGCGCACGCGCAGCGCGCCTGCGCCAGCGAAGTAGCGGGCGAGCGTGACGAAATATGGCCCCGGGAGGAGTCGAACCTCCGCACGCAGCTTCGAAGGCTGCCGCTCTGTCCGCTG
>JAICZB010000141.1 GCA_025933895.1 Thermoleophilia bacterium | reverse complement strand
TCCGGCCCTGCCCTCCGCAAGCTCGGCTTCGAGAAGGTGCTCCAGTTCCGTCGTCTCGAGGACGTACTCTCGGTGTCGTGAAGGAGATCTGCCCGCGCTGCAGCGCCGAGATGGAGTGGCGACACGGCACGTTCCAGTGTCCGAAGTGCCGCTTGAAGATCGGCTGCTGCGAAGGCGAGACGGGTGACTGCCGAGACCCGGGTTAGCGGCCGCATCCGCGGGTCGGCTCGTCTTCCCGGCCGGCTGCAAACGCTTCGGATGCCTGCGTCCTCGGTCGAGCCGATAGGCTCGGCTATCGGCTCTCCCTGCGTCCTCGGCCTCCTCGGTTTTCGCTCGGCCGGAAAGGAAGCGACCCACGGACACGGCCGCTAGGCTCGAAGACCTCGAGCGGGCGGGTCTCGATGCGCGCTCGGGCGAGCTCCTCGTCGTCCTCTGCTGGCTCGTCAAGGACGAGATTCCGATCGACGAGGAAGAGCTGAACGCAGCTCGTCGCCGCGCGATGTTCGTGCTCGCGGCCGGCGGCGACCCGCATCGTGACGTCGGCCCGGACTCGGTCGCCGCGGAGCGTCTCGCCGGCGAGCTCGACACGCCGGAGCGGCGCGCACAACTCGCGGCCGCGCTCGACGAGCTGCCGGCGGACGATCTCCCGGCCGTCGCCGCTGCGGTGCAATCGCTCCGCGCCGATCCCGAGCTCGCGTGGCGCTCGTTTGCGCTTTCGCTGCTCGCCGACGAGCTCGCGGACGAGTAGGTGCCGCAGCGCGAACTGACGGTTGGAGAGCTGCCCGCGACCCTCACCCTCCCCGAGGGAGCTGTGCGCGGCGGCCTCGTCCCGCTCCACCCCGCGTCCGACGGCTCGCGCCGCCAGTTCCTGTTCGAGCACCTCGCGGACACGCTCGCGCCTCGCGGCGTCGCGGTCCTCCGGCACGACCGGCGGCCGTCGCCGGGCGGAAGGGACGTCCCCTTCGCGATGCAGGCGGACGACGCGTTGAGCGCCCTCGCGGTACTTCGCGCCCAGCCGGATGTGGGCTCGGCGCCGCTCGGCCTGTGGGCGTGGAGCCAGGGCGCGTGGGCGGCGGCGCTCGCGGCGTCTCGTTCCCCCGAGGTCGCGTTCCTGATCCTGCTCGCCGCCTGCGGCGTCAGCCCGGCGGAGCAGATGCGCTACGCAACCGCGGAGCAGCTACGGCGGAACGGCCATGGCGGCGACGAGGCGCTGAGAGAGCTGGCCGAGCTGCGCGGGGCTCTCGAGGACGCAGTCCGCGACCGAAGCCGCCTCGAAGCGTCACAGGCGGTGATCGACCGCTACGCGGACCGCCGCTGGTTCCCGCTCGCCTGCGTCCCGCGGACGCTCGACCCGGACGCGGACTGGCCGGACATGGACTTCGACCCGGCGCCGATCCTGGCCTCGGTGCGCTGTCCCGTCCTCCTCTTCTACGGCGAGGAGGACGAGTGGACGCCGATCGACCCGAGCATCGCGGCCTGGCAGCGTGCCGCCGAGGAGGCGGGCAACGACGAGCTCACGGTCGTGCGGATCCCCGGCGCCGATCATGCGCCGACATTCGGCGGCTCCCACGATCCCGGCACGATCAGCCCGGCGTACTCGCAGGCGCTGACCGAATGGATGGAACACCGGCTCGACGGCCGGTAGCGAGCCGGAAAACCGACTACTCTGGACGGCAGCCGTGGCGATCTCGAGACCGGAACCTCGCCGTCGGCTGAAGCTCCCCCGCAACCTCCCGGGCGGGCGGCGCCTCCAGCCGTATTCGCGAGCCGACGCGCCGTACTTCCGCAGCCCGAACTTCTACGTGCGCGTGGGCGGGCTCGCGATCGTCGTCGCGGCCGGGTTGTCGTTGCTCCTGCTGCGCGCCTGGTCGATCCAGGTGCTGCACGGGAAGCAGTACGCGAAGGCGGCGCACCGGCAGGCGTTCCGGACGGTGCCCCTGCTCGGATTGCGCGGAGCGATCGTCGACGACCGCGGCCGGCTGCTCGCCGGCACGACGGGACAGGTCGTCATCGACGCCGACGCGGCTTCGCTCGGCAGCCGGGACGAGCACGGGCGCTGGCATCCGAGCGCGGCGGGCCTCGTCGCCCTCCACCGCCTCTCGAAGCTCACGGGAAGGCGCCGGAGCGTGCTCATTGCGCGCATCCGCGCCGACGTGTTCCACGCGCCGTTCGCGCCCGCCGTCGTCATTGCCAAGCCGACCGCGGTCCTGACGGCGTACATGCAGGAGCGGCCGAACCTGTTCCCGGGCTTCAAGGTCGAGGCCGAGGCGATGCGGAGCTACCCGCAGGGAGCGTTCGGCAGCGAATTCCTCGGCCTGCTCGGCCAGGTGAACAAGGACGAGCTGAAGTCCGGCCCCTACAAGCACGCGCAGCCGGGAGAGGTCGTCGGCCAGAGCGGCGTCGAATACGCGTACGACCATCTCCTCAATAAGGGCTTCGTGCGGGCCAAGATCCCGGTCGACTCCATGGGCCGCATCGCCGGCCCGCTGCGCGAGCCCAGGCAGAAACAGCCGCCGACGCTCCAGCTCTCGATCGACATGCGACTCGAGAAGGCGGCGCAGAACGCGCTCGCCTACGGCATGGAGCAGGCGCGCGCGACCGGCCACTCGCCCACCGGAGGCTCCGCCGTCGCGATCGATCCGTGGACCGGTGCGATCAAGGCGATCGTCAGCTACCCGACCTTCGACCAGAAGCAAGCTGCCGACAACCCGAGCTACTACTCTCGGCTGCTGCACGAGGCGTATACGACGCCGACCCTGAACCGGGCGATCAGCGGCGTCTATCCCACGGGCTCGACGTTCAAGCCGATCATCTCCGAGGCGGCGCTGAGCGGCGGGATCATCACGCCGTCCACACCGCAGGCGTGCACGGGCTCGTTCACGCTCGGCGACCACACCTTCTTCAACGTCGAGCGCGGAGCCGACGAGACCATGGACCTGCCGACCGCGCTCGAGCAGTCGTGCGACACCTGGTTCTACCGGCTCGGCGCCCGGATCTGGGACGCCGATCCCGCCCGGAAGGCGACCCTGATCCAGACCTGGGCGCGGAAGCTGGGTCTCGGCGCGCGGCCGCCGGTCGACCTGACCGGCGCCTCGGCCGGCTACCTCCCGATGCCGGGCAAGCACTTCGAGAGCATCTCCGGCACGCCGTACACCGAGGGCCAGGCGGTCAACCTCGCGATCGGCCAGGGAGCCCTTCAGGTCAGCCCGCTCCAGCTCGCCGTCGCGTACTCGGCGCTCATCAACGGCGGCAAGGTTCTACGGCCGCATGTCGCCGAGGCCGTGATCCGGGACGGCGTCCGGCGCATGATCCCCTTCAAGCCGGTGCGCAGGGTGAAGCTCTCGCCCTACACGTCGGCGATCCGGCAGGGCCTGTACGAGGCGGCGAACGACCCTTCGGGCACTTCCTTCCCCGTGTTCGCGGGCTTTCCGCACAAGGTCGCCGGCAAGACGGGCACGGCGGAGGCGCCGCCCAGGGACGACCATTCCTGGTACGCGTCCTGGGCTCCGTACAACAGCCCGAAGCTCGTGGTCGTCGCCATGATCGAGCACGGCGGGTTCGGGGCCCAGGCGGCCGCCCCGACAGTGAGGCGGATCTACCAGGCGTACTTCCACCTGCACGGTTCCTGACCGAATCGCCACCGCGCGGGATTGATCGGCGCGTTCCCGGGATCGACAATGGGGTGATGACGAAGTCGCCGTTGCTCGCGCGGCCCGAGATCCAGGCCGAGCTCATCTCCGAGGCGCTCGACTCGGCGTGCGTCGGCTTCATCGTGTGGGACGAGGACCGGTGCTACGTCGCCGCCAACGCCGCTGCCTGCGAGATCCTCGGGACGACGCTCGAGGAGCTTCTCGGCCAGGACGTCGGAGCGCACACGGCCGCCGGCCTCGACCGGCTCGGCGGCGCCCTCGAGTCCGGCTTCGCCACGGGTCAGGCGAGCGTGGAGCGATTCGACGGGCGCGGGCCGGTCGAGGTCTTCTACGCGACGTTCGCGACCAAGACCGCCGGGATGCCGTTCATGGCGACGGTGATCGCGCCGCTCGCGACACCGGACTAGGCGTCGCGAAGGTAGGCCAGCACGGCGAGCACGCGGCGATGGTCCTCGCTCGAGGGCGGAAGGCGCAGCTTGGTGAGGATGTTCGCAACGTGCTTCTCGACCGCGCCCACGGTGAGGACGAGCCGCGAGGCGACCGCGGCGTTCGAGCGCCCTTCGGCCATCAGCCCGAGCACCTCGAGCTCCCGCGGCGAGAGCGCCTCGAGCGGGCTGCCGGCGCGCCGGCGTGAAAGGAGCTGGGCGACGACCTCGGGATCGAGCGCGGTGCCGCCGGATCCGACGCGGTGGACGGCCGCGACGAAGTCGTCCACGTCCATGATCCGGTCCTTGAGCAGGTAGCCGAGCCCGCCGCGGCCGTCGGCCAGCAACTCGGTCGCGTAGGCCTGCTCGACGTACTGCGAGACGATGAGCACCCCCGTCTCCGGCGCGCGCTCGCGGAGCGTCAGCGCCGCGCGCACCCCCTCGTCGCGGAACGTCGGAGGAAGGCGGACGTCGACGATGGCGACGTCCGGGCGCTCGAGGAGGACGGTCGTGACGAGCGCGTCGCCGTTGTCGACGGCCGCGGCGACGTCGAAGCCGTTGTCGCGGAGGAGCCGCGTCAGCCCGTCGCGCAGCAGGGCGAGATCCTCGGCGATCACGACCCGCAAGGCATCACCGCCCTGATCGTCGTCGGGCCGCCCGCCGGACTGACCACCTCGAGCCGCCCATCGAGCGCCTCGACCCGGCGCTCGAGGCCGCGGAGGCCGTTCCCGGACGCGTCCGCTCCCCCGGCCCCGTCGTCGACCACCGTGACGGCGAGCGAGCCGCCGTCTTCGCGCACCGCGATGTCGACACGCGCGGCACCGGCGTGCTTGCCCGCATTGGCGAGCGCTTCGGCCGCGACGAAGTACACGGCGGTCTCGACCGCGCGCGGCGGGCGTCGCGGGAGGTCCACGGCCACGTTCACCTGCAGCGGCGTACGGTCGCCGAGCGCCGAGATCGCCGCCTCCAGCCCGCGGTCCGCGAGCACGGGAGGATGGATCCCGCGGGCGAGGCTCCGCAGCTCCTCGAGCGCCTCGCGCGTCCCCTTCCGCGCCTCGGCAAGCAGCTCCTGCGCCGCCACGGGATCGCTCTCGAGCTTCTGCTCGGCCATGCCGAGGCTCATCCCGAGCGCGACGAGCCGCGCCTGCGCGCCATCGTGCAGGTCGCGCTCGATCCGTTCGAGCTCCGACTCCTGCTGGTCGACGGCGCCGGCGCGCGTCTCCTCCAGCTCGGCGATGCGGCGTCCACGCTGGCCGAACTCGCGGACGGCGCGGATCGCGAGCGCCAGCGCCAGTCCGAGGATGGGCCAGACCGGCCAGTAGTAGCCGCGACTCGTCACCGCCCAGATGAGCGTGAAGAACACCGCGAGCGCGAGGAAGACGCCGGTGCGCCGCACGAGATCCGGTGGAACCCGCCGGATGCGGGCCGGCACGAACTCGAGCCAGGCCTCGACGGCGACCGGCAGGCCGAGCGCGATGAATGTCCACTGGGGCCAGAAGTAGCCGCGGCTGGTCAGGGCCCAGATCAGCGTCAGGCCGAGGTTGACGACGGCGTACGCCGCCAGGTGCACGACGAGACTGTGCCGGCGCTCCTCGGCCGTCGGCTCGGGCCCGCGGTCTCTGTCACCGAGCAGCGCATCGACGAGGAAGCGGGAACCGGCGCCGAGCGACCGGAGGAGCAGGAACGCGATCACGAGCCCCACTATCCCAGCCGGCACGCCGAGCAGCGCACGTCCGAGCGTGTCGACGTGACGGCCGACGACCAGCGTGTTGCCCCACCGGTACCAGATCGGCAACGTCAGCGCGCCGAGCGACGCCGCGAGCAGCGACCAAGTGGCGACCGCGATCCCGAGGCCGACCGTCTGGCGCACGAGGAGGTACGCCTGCTGCTGCCAGAACGTGCGGTCGGCGAGGACGTTGACTCCGGACCGCCAGAACCCGCGTGGGCCGGGCGACCGGAGCGACGGCCGTACCGAGGTGCCGAGCAGGCAGTTCGCGATCTCGCCGTCGAGGCGCGCCGTCCCGCCGACCGCGGCGCGGAACGCCACGAGCGCGGGAACGCCGAGCGGCGTGACCGCGAGGACGGCGGACACCGTCCAGCCGGCGATGAGGACGCCGAGCGCGAGCGCCCCCACCGGCACCGCTGCGAGCAGAAACACGAGCACGCGCACCCGCTCCATCACGCGGCCTCCGCCTGCAGCTGCGGCAGCCAGCGCAGGCCGCGGGGGAGGTACCAGTTCCACCGGCCGAGCAGCTTCATGGTCGCGGGAAGCAGCACGCCGCGGATGATCGTCGCGTCGAGGAGCACCGCGACGGCGAGCCCGACGCCCAGTTGCTTCATGTCGAGCGTCGAGAGCGTCGCGAAGATCGAGAACACTGCGACCATGACGAACGCGGCGCTCGTCACCGTGCTCGCGGTCGACCGGATCCCCTGCTCCACCGCCTGCTCCGTCGGCATCCCGCGGTCGACGAGCTCCTTGATCCGGCTGACGATGAAGACGTGGTAGTCCATCGACAGGCCGAACAGGATGGTGAACAGGAACAACGGGAGCCAGGTGACGATGCCGCCGTTCG